>CAZWMZ010000214.1:0-8940 GCA_964634965.1 uncultured Nitratifractor sp.
CGCTCGTTGAGGAATGCTTCCAGTTGGTGAAAATACGGCTTGGAAAATTCGTCCGCCAAGTGGGCACGCCACTGCGGATCGGTAAGCAGTGATTCGAGTCTCATCGCACCAGCGCATCTATGATGATCAGGGCAAAAAAGAGAAATCCAAGGTAGCCATTGACCGTGAAGAAAGCCCTGTCGATCTTGGTAAAGTCCTTGTTGACTAGATAGTGTTCGTACCCCAGCATTGCAGCCGCTGAGACCACCGCAAGATACCCGAAGACCCCCAAACCGGCCGCGGCGACAAACGCCCACCATAACCCGACTGCCAGCACATGAAAGAGCCGGGCTATGCGCAGGGTATTGGCCGCACCAAAGCGTGAGGGGATCGAGTGGAGGCCGTGGGCTTTGTCAAACTCCATGTCCTGCAAGCTGTAGAGCAGGTCAAACCCCGCCACCCAAAACATCACCCCCAGCGCCAACCACACCGACCAGGCCGTAACGGTGTTTTCGACCGCCACCACACCGGCGATGGGTGCCAGCCCGAGGCTTATGCCCAAGATCAAATGCGCGGCTGCGCTGAAGCGTTTGAAAAAGGTGTAAGCTCCTAAGACAATCAAAATGGGAACGGCAAGAGCAAACGCCAAAGAGTTGATCGCGTATGCGGTGAGGATAAACACCACGGCATTAAGCACGATAAAGCCGATCATCTGCGTGGTCGAGACGCGCCCGTCCACCGAGGGGCGTCCGGCGGTGCGAGGATTGAGTGCATCGATGTCTCGGTCAAGGTAGCGATTGACCCCCATCGCAAAATTGCGTGCACTCACCGCGGCAATGAGGCCTAAAAACAGCAAACGCCACCCGAACCACCCATGCGCAGCCACCACCATCGCGATGAAGATAAACGGCAGGGAAAAAACCGAGTGTTGAAACATCACCAACTCGGAAAAATCGGCCAGGGTTTTGCGCCATCCTTTGTGCATCGCCTTCTCCGTCGCTCTATGGGTGGGGGATCTTGAGATGGGAATTAAGCGACCAGGCGATGATCGCGACCCCCACCGCAACTACATAGCCGCTGGTGAGCACACCGTATGCGCTCAACAGATAGAGCACCCAGAGCAGGATCGCTCCCAGCGGGGTAGGCACGCCATCGAAATATTTGGCGACTTCGCCGGCATCGACTTTGAGATTGAACTCCACGTGGCGCCGCAGCCCGGCAACAATGTAAACGATCAACACCCCTCCAAGCACCGCTTCTTCGAGCCCGCCGATCCCCATATAGTGTTTGACCGCATAAAAGAGCAAAAAGGCCGGCATCACCACAAACGACAAAAAGTCGGCAAAACTGTCAAGCTGAATGCCAAATTCGGTCGAGAGGTTGTATCGGCGGGCGACCTTGCCATCCGCAATATCCAGCGCACCGGCGATCCAGGCCAGCACGATCGCAGGCACGAAGAGGTGTTGCGGGATCAAATAGAGCGAAACGACACCGCACGCGATGTTGGCAAAGGTAATCAGATTGGCAACATTGAATCGGTTGGCAGGATCAAGCAGGTTCATCGCTCTCCTTCGTCTCCTCAGACGACTCAGCCGCCGGTTCGGGAGAGACCTTGGGCAGACGCAACACAAACTCTGCACCCGTAAACGTATGGCCATTGCGCTCAAAGGTTGCCGTCTTGACATCGACGTTGCCATCCATCCCCTCTACGATCAGCCGGTAAACCATGCGCAACCCCAGCCCGGTGCCCTTGGATTGATGCTTGGTGGTAAAATAGGGCTCAAAAATTCTTGGCAGGATCTCTTCCGGAATGCCGCCGCCGTTGTCACGGACATGGATACGCAGATGCTCCGGCTCCTCTACGACGTTGACACAGATGCAGCGCTCGTCGGGGGTGTGCTCGATGAGGGCATCTTTGGCGTTGTTGACGATGTTGATCAGCGCTTGAAGCAGATCGTTGCGGAATCCATGTATCTCAACCCCTTCCGAGCCCACGATCACCAGCTCGATTTTGTGGTTGACCAGCTGACTGCTCATGAGATTGGTCATGCTCTCCATAAGCTCATCGATCTTGAACGTTTTGCGGATATGCTCTCCTCGGATAAAACTGCGAAAATCATCAATCGTGCGCGAGAGATACTGGGCGTTTTCGTTGACCTGGGCGCAGGCATCGAGGGTGCGTTGATCATCCTGGATACCGATTTCATGTTCGTATTTGATCCCGGTGGCCAGCATCGTGATGACCGAGAGGGGTTGACGCCACTGATGGGCTATGTTGCCGATCATCTCGCCCATAGCAGCAAGCTTCTCCTGCTGCAACAACTGATACTGAATCGCTTCGTTCTCTTTCATCTGCTCCACGATCCGTTTTTCACGGGCCAGGATGGTCTTGCGCATCATGTCAAAGCTCTCAATGAGACGTTTCAGGAACGGATAGGTGTGAATATGTGCCAGGTGATGATCGGCTGTCGTGTTGCCTTTTGCGAGGGCATTAAGGCGAGCAATCACCTCTTCGACCGGTACCATGATGCGTTGCGCCATGATGTTTGCCCCTATCATAACGGCCGCCACCGTGCTGCCCAGGATCAAGAAAGTCAGCACAAGGATCTTAACCAGATAAGGATCCATTGTATCGGTATGATCGCGCACCATGACCAGCCAGTTTGACGCAGGGATGCGGGTATAGGTCAAGAAGTGATCGTCGTCAAAGATCCCTTTCCAGAACGAATCACCCGGCTGGTAGTGTGCGGGAAATTCGGAGAGCGTAAAAGGCGGAGTCGATTTGACCGCTGCATCGTAGGCGCCGGTCCGGGTAAAATCGATCTTTTTCTGTGCAATGGCTGGATCGCGGGTACTGTAGATGTAACGTCCCTCGCTGTCGACAATCGCAACCGAACGGAACGTCTCCGAGCTGCGCACGAGCGACCCGATCAATCCAAACAGATCGTCAAAGTTTGCGCTGACAAGATAGTAGTGTGTCGGATCGCGCAACAAGTGCGTAATCAACACCTTGTGTGCCGACGGCGAAAAGTGTACGATCCCTCTGGTCGCATTTTGATCAACAAGAAGCTGTCGAAAGATCCGTACCCGATCCTCCCCCAGTCGCGGCGGATTGTTTGTCGTGTGTTTGCGACAAAGGTGGCGAACCGGATGACCCTCGCGATCGAGTATATCCACCCGTTCCAGTTGTGGCTCGAAGAGAAAAGCATCGCTCATCCCGACGACACTGTTGGTTTTCAGGGCCCGGCTGATGTTGGCAAAGATCGTCCCCATCCGACGGTAGTATGCTTCGGTGTGGTGAACGATCTCCCGCAGAAGCTGATTGTGTTCGTTGGCAATGATGGCACTCTCCGACTGATAGACTACAACCGAACCCAGCAGGCCAAGCAGCACGACCGGTACCACACCAAACAGAATCAGTTTACGGCGAATATCTTGCCGAAATGTCAACTCGCTACGCATCCGCAATCTCACTCGCGTCGATGTCGCGTGAAAAATACCACCCCTGGACATAATCGACACCAATCGATCGTACAGTACGATATTCGGCTTCGTTGCTGACCATCTCGGCAATGGTCTCGATCCCCAGCTGGCGACAGAAGGTATGGATCGTTTCGACGATAAAGCGTTGACGCTGGGAGCGATCGATCCCCTCAATCAACTGACCGTTGATTTTGACATAATCAACCTCCAGCGCCTCCAGCATGCCAAAGTTGGAGTAGCCGACCCCAAAGTCGTCGATCCCGACCTGGCACCCATACTCCCGTACCATCTGTATGAAGCGGGCAGCCAATGGATAGTGATCGATCTTTTCGCTCTCCAGGAGCTCAAATTCGAGTTGCGACGCCTCCTCCGGGTGGCTCGCCAGCATTGTACGAATGAAATCAACCGTTTCGGTGTCGGTCAGATCAAGATAGGAGATGTTCACGGCTACACGTATCTGCTTTTGGCGTATGATCTCCAGTGCTTTGTTGAGCATGATGCGGATGATCCTGGGGTAGAGATTGGCCTTTTGTGCGATCGTCAAAAATGCCGCCGGCAGGGTGATCTCTCCCGCATCGTCCAGATAGCGAATCAAAGCTTCGTATTTGAAGACACGCTGCGATTCGGTTTCGACGATCGGTTGATAACGCGCAGTCAGGTGCTGATTGTTTTCGCCTTTGTCCAGCTCCAGAACCCAGCGAATGTTGGCCTGGTGGTCTTGATAATACTCAGCGCCGCCATGCTCATACTCTACGACGATGGCACGCGTACGGTCGGCCTGCTGCAGGCCCTGCTGCGCATAGATGAGCGTATGGCCATCTTCGGAGTGTGCGACAGAGAAGGTCAAGAGAAGGTAGATCGGTATCCCATCAATTCGCATCCCTTCACGGCGGCATCGCAGGGCAAATGCTTCGAGTCGCTCTTTGAGTGTCTCGGCCGACTGGGCTCGCTCTCGATCCAGCAACACAAAGGTCTCCTCACCGGTACGGTAGATGCGAAACGTATCTGCAAAAGCCTCTTTGAGCTTGCGTGTCAGCTCCTGCAGGACGTGGTTGCTGATCTCATCCCCAAACAGCTCCCGCACATACGCAAAGCGCTGGATGGCAAGCATCACCAGCCGATTCTCCTGTGTCTCCCGCATATCTTTGAGGAGAGCATACCGTGTCATCAGGCCGGTCAAGGGGTCTTTGAGGATGTTGCGCAGTTCATGATAGAGGAGTGATTGGCGCATCGCCTCGAAGAGTTTGTGCGCATCGAGCGGCTTAATGACATATTTATCGACATGGATATCGATCGCTTCAAACAGGTGGCTGGTGCTGGTATAGGCCGTCGTTACGATCACCGGAATCATCGGGTTGATCTGTTTGATCTGACGCGTCATCTCCAGTCCGTCCATTCCCGGCATGCTGATATCGGTGACGATCATATCGATGTCGTCACGGCGGGCACGATACTGCTCCAATCCTTCAACACCATCGTCGGCCAGAATCACCTCCCGAACGACATGGCCCAGCAGACCTGCAGTGATTGTTTGCAGGTCCTTCTCATCTTCACAGTAGAGGACGGTTACGTCTTTGAGCTCTTCGAGTACAGCATTCACCTGTTGCCTTCCTTGCTGCCTGATAGAATCGCATCGCATGTGCGGGCGATCAGTCGATCTGATGTCAGCGGCGTGGTCCTATGCCAGAGAGGCCGCTCGACATTCAGGCCACCTCGAAAAAGAGATCATGCCCACCCTGCTGAGAAGATCGGGCTGCATACGGAGCGTATCTGAAGACTCAACCCAAGGTCACGTCCAAACGCAAAGCCAGCATGGAGCAAACGATCTCGATACTCAAAGCGTGGGCATGGGCGACTTTTCGAAATGCCCTTAAGAGTATAATACCGTATTCTGCCTTTACCTCAAAGGCATCTCTAAAAACAGCTCATGTCCAACAATGAGCTTTGTCACCCTTTAGGCATCAAGATCTTTTTCCCGTGCTGCGTTAGACCTTTTCGATCTGGCTTTTGCCGGGCCTTCAAAGGTCTGCTTTGCCCAGACAGAAGCTTTTGATGGCGCAGATGTGATCTCTTTTTTTGAGATGCCCTTTCGGGATTTAGGTATAATACCCCCCATGGATCCCCTCAAACAGTATGCAATCCTCGGACCGACCGCTTCAGGCAAAACCGCTCTCGCACTCGATCTTGCGCGTCAGACTGGGGGCAACATCCTGTCGCTCGATTCACTGGCGGTCTACCGCCACATCGACATCGCATCGGCCAAACCTGCACGGACAGAGCGGGGATCGGTTCCCCATTTTGGTCTCGACCTGATCGATCCCGACATGCCATTTGATGTCACGGAGTTTATACACAGCTACCATCGTGCGGCCGACGATGCGCGCGCACGCAACGTCCCATTGATCATTGCCGGTGGATCGGGATTTTATCTCAAGATGCTGATCGAAGGGATCAGTCCTCTGCCCGATATCTCCGATACGCTTCAACAAGAGGTGCAACAGATGCTGGAGGATCTCAGGGAGGCGTATTCGGTCTTGATGCGCATTGATCCTGCTCTTGCACGCACAATCGAGCCAACCGACCGATACCGCATCGAAAAAGCCCTCCTAATTGCACGTGCGACGCACGCTGCACCGACAGACTATTTTCGTGCGCATCCACCGGTTCCGGTGATTACCACCCCCCTCCCGCTCTATGAGATCGTGATCGCACGGCCGCTGTTGCGCGAACGGATCGCTCTGCGGACAGCTAAAATGTTGCGCGACGGACTCATCGACGAAGTGTGCGGGCTGGAGCGGCGCTACACCCGAGCGCCTCATCCCATGAAGGCCATCGGTATCCGCGAGGTACTGGACTATCTCGACGGCATCTTCACCTACGAACAGATGCGCGAAGCGATCATCACCCATACGGCCCGTCTGGCCAAGCGGCAGGTTACGTTCAACAAAACACAGTTTGACACCGTATTCAGAGGCACTGCGCAGGAGATCAGGGACGCGATATGGGGGAGCTTAAAATAGAATGAGATCCGCAAGAGATACCCTTGCGAATCTATAGGGCTCAGTCGAGCCGCTTTTAGTAACCGCTGGCTGCCATCAGGGCTGAAATATAGTTCATGATTGGTTGGACAAAGAAGATCGATGCGATGGTGACAAACGCTGCAATTCCAATGACAATCATGAGCGGTAACGATCGGTTGTTGTAAACAGTTTCGCTCCCTGCCGGAGCACTTTTGAGAAACATATAAACAATCAGCTTGAGGTAGTAATACGCTGCAATTGCACTGTTAAGACCCATGACGATCGCCAGCCAGATATACCCGGCATCGACAGTAGCACTGATAACATACATTTTGCCCCAGAAGAGGCTGAAAGGCGGCACACCGGTCAGCGAAAGCATAAAGATCGCCATGATCACCGCCGCAACCGGCTCGATGTGGATCATGCCGGCAAATTTTTCATAGGGATGATGAAAACGTTCATGGTGCGTTTTATCCTTGTGACGACTGATCCAGAGCATGGCAAAAGCTCCAAGGTTTGTAAACAAAAAGAGTGCATAATAGAGAAAGATACTGCTGTTAGCCTTGGTCGTATCGAGCGCAACTGCTGCCATGACAAACCCTGCATGCGAAATCGAGCTGTAGGCCAGCATGCGCTTGACATCATCCTGAACGATTGCCATCATATTGGAGAGTGTCATGGTCAAGACGGCCATCACTATCACAACATTGCGTACGACCTCAAGGCCAAGATCAATATACATACCCACAACTCTCAGTGCAATCACCATCATAGCGATTTTGGGTACAATCGACATGTAGCCGGCCATAGGAGCGCTTGATCCTTCATAGACATCCGGTGTCCACGTATGGAACGGAAACATTGAGATCTTGAATGCAATGGCTACCAACAGCATAAATGCGCCTCCCAGGATCGGTACCATCATGCCTGGTTCGGCCATACGGTTTTGAAGTACCTTGATGACATCATAGAGCTCAATCGAGCCCGTCACCGCATAGATGGCTGCTGAACCCATCACAAAAAAGCCTGCGGCAAGCGCACCCATTGTAAAGTATTTAATAGCAGCCTCATGCGCGCCAACCGTATTGTGCATTGCGATCATGGTATAAAGTGCCAGCGATGCTGTCTCCAGTCCGACAAACATCATAATCAGGTTGTCCGTTGCGACCATAAACTGGAATCCGCCGATCATAAAAAGAAAGAGGGCAAAGAATTCAGGATAGGCATATTCATGAAACCGCTTTGAGGTCAGCGCCAGAGGAATAAAGAGCATCGAAGCAACGACAATAATCAATTCACTGAGAATCGTCACGCCATCGACAACAACCAAATCAAAAAATCCTCTTTCATTGATGTTGAGTCCCATCAGGGCACCCAGATCAACAAATAAAATCAGTACGGTTAAGATCACATAAAGGCTTTTGTCAAGATCCTTTTTGATCAAATCGATCACCAATATCCCAAGCGCCCCCGCCATAGCGATCAGCATGGGTGAGAGGGTCATCAGGTTCAATGATGCCAAATTGACGGAAATGGGCGTTAACATTAGTGTGCCTCCTTAGCGCTATTGCTGACCCGAATGGTCTGTTTAGCCTGCGGGGTCTGAGCTTTTTCGTGCATAAAGTTCACCAGCACCTTGACGCTGTTGTCGATAGGAACAAGGATCGGCTTGGGATAGATTCCCAGCCAGATAACAATCGCCACCAGTGGTACCAGGGCGGTCAGTTCCTTGCCATTAAGATCCTTGAGCGAACGGTTCGCTTCGTGTGTTACCGGCCCAAAAAAGGAGCGCTTATAGAGCGACAGCATATAAACAGCGCCCACAATGATCGACGTTCCGCCGATCAGTGCCATAATCGGTGAGACCTTAAAGAAGCCGGCCAACGAGAGATACTCACCAACAAAGCCCATTGTTAATGGCAAGCCAACCGAGGCCATCATCATCACGCCGAAAATCAACGCATAGTTAGGCATGACCGATGCCAGCCCGCCAAACTCGCTCATCAGCTTGGTATGGCGTCGATCGTAAATGACGCCTACGAGCAGGAAGAGCGCGCCCGATACGATCCCGTGCGAGAGCATAAAAAAGACCGAACCGGTGATCCCTTCAGCATTCATCGCAAAGACGCCCAGCATGATCACCCCCATGTGGGAAACCGACGAATAGGCGATCACCTGCTTCATATCCTTTTGGGCATAGGCTACCATTGCGGTATAGACGATCATGATCAGCGAGAGCACTGCTACCGGCACAATATATGTTACCGATGCATCTGGGAACATGGGCAATGAGAAACGAACAAAACCGTATGTACCCATCTTCAACAGCACTGCAGCAAGGATAACCGAACCAACCGTGGGCGCCTGACCGTGGGCGTACGGCAACCAGGTATGGAACGGAAACATGGGTACTTTGATCGCAAAACCAAGGAAAAATGCCCAGAAAAGCCACTTTTGA
>CAZWMZ010000215.1:0-2036 GCA_964634965.1 uncultured Nitratifractor sp.
TGGCCGCGAGAAGTTCACGCGCCTGCGGAGTGACCGCGCTGCTGTTGTGTTCGACAAAATAGCGCAGATACGCTTCGGCATCGGCCCAACGCTCCTGTGTGATCAGCTCCTGCGTACGGGGCATCGGATCCAGCAGGGGTAACTCCGAAAAATCTTCTCGGATCTGCCAGCGATCATACAGCACAGCCGAGGCCGCAAGCAGCGCCAACAGAGCAACGAGGCGTATCAACCCGCGGATCATATCGCCACCGCCTACAGGATATCCCGCAACATGATCGCGTAGTGCATCACGAGAAGATTGAGGAAAAAGATCGCCATCGATGAAGCGCGTGAGAGCAGATGCTCCAGTGGGGTGCGTTCGCGATCGTTGGTGCGGTAGGCGACGACAAAATGGATCACCGTTGGCACGGCCAGAGTAATGACGAGCCAGACCTTTTTCTGCAGCGCATCGCTGACGGGTGTGCCATTGGGATGAGCAAAGAGATCAAACAGACCGTACTCGATCCCCAAAATGCCGCCCGTGATCAGCAGCACCACAAAAACCGCCGCCTCAAACCAGCCAAAGATCGGCCCCACATGCGGATAGACAGACTGCTGCGCCTGCTTGTCGCGAAGCGTTACCCCCAACACAAACATAAACATCGACCCCCCGATCCACGAAATCGCCGCGATCAGGTGGATGTGAAACGCCCACTCACTCAATACACTCATTCAAACTCCATTCCAAATTTTTACTTTTTACTTTTTACTTTTTAATTTACCCAGTCTACCCATCGATCTTGAGTACCGCCATAAACGCCTCTTGTGGCACCTGGACTTTGCCGATCGCTTTCATCCGCTTTTTGCCCGCTTTTTGCTTCTCGAGCAGTTTGCGTTTGCGGGTGATGTCGCCGCCGTAGCATTTGGCGGTGACATTTTTGCCCATCGAGCGGACGTTGGTGCGGGCGATGATGGTGTTGCCGATGCTCGCCTGGATCGCGACCTCGAAAAGCTGGCGGGGGATAAGCTCTTTGAGCTGCTGGACAAAGGCCAGTCCGCGTGTGCGGGCTTTGGACTCAGGGACGATGATGCTGAGTGCATCGACCACCTCGCCTGCGACACGGATGTCGAGTTTGACCAGTTTGCCCGGTCGAAATCCGGTCGGCTCGTAGTCGAAGCTGGCGTATCCACGGGTGATCGACTTAAGTTTGTCGTAAAAATCCATCACGATCTCATTCATCGGGATGTCGTACTCCATCAGGACGCGATTTTCATTGAGATAATCCATCTTGATCTGAATACCGCGCCGATCGTTGAGCAGCTTGATGAGGTTGCCGACAAACTCGTTGGGGGTGAGGATCGTCGCTTTGACATACGGTTCATAGATGGTATCGATCTTTTGCGTTTCGGGCAGTTCGCTGGGGTTTTGGATCTCGATCCGCTCGCCATTGGTCATGAGCACTTCGTACACGACCGTCGGTGCGGTGGCGATCAGGTCGAGATTGAACTCACGTTCAAGGCGTTCTTTGACCACCTCCATGTGCAGCATGCCCAAAAACCCCGTACGAAAGCCACTGCCAAGCGCCAGCGAGCTCTCCGGCTCGAAGGTCAGAGCGCTGTCGTTGAGCTTGAGCTTGTTGAGTGCATCGCGCAGATCTTCGAACTTGTCGGTCTCGATGGGGTAGATCCCCGCGAAAACAAACGGCTTGGCCGGTTCGAAGCCTCCGATGGCCTCAGCAGCAGGGCGCCTCGCGTCGGTGATCGTATCGCCTACCTGCAGCGCTTCGACCGTCTTGAGGCCGGTGACGACGATCCCCACCTCGCCGGTACGGATCGCCGTGGTTTTGATCGGCTCAATGGGATGCGGATACATCAGATCGAGCACCGTGTGCTCCTCATGTGTACCCATGATCTGGATCGTCTGCCCCTTAGCGATCTCTCCGTCAAACACCCGCACCAGTGCCAGCGCACCGAGGTAGTTGTCGAACCAGCTGTCGTAGATGAGCGCTTTGGTCGGTGCATGCGTATCGCCTGCCGGGGGCGGGATCCGATCGACA
>CAZWMZ010000216.1:0-3360 GCA_964634965.1 uncultured Nitratifractor sp.
ATCGTCGCGCTCAATGTGTGGGCGGGTTAATTTTGGTGCGGGATGCGGGGCGTAGGCTTCGCGTACGAGCTGTTCGATGCGGGGGATCTCATCCGCATCGACCCGCGCATCGAAATCGATCTTGAAATATTTCAGATCATCAAAGAGCTTGACGATCTCCATCTGTACAACGTTCAGGCGTGCAAGTGCATGCAGCAGATGGCCGATATCAATGCTGCCCCGTCGTACCATCTCGATGGTGAGGTAGTTGGCGTTGGTGATGAGCGTATTCAGGTCGTTGGTTTCAAATGCCGCCTGAGCGATGGCCAGGATTTTTCGGGAGGTGTGGCGGATAAAAAAGGCATCGGAGGGGATCGAGAGGAGTCGCTTTTGTTGAGCGGTGTTCAGCGCCTGGAAGGCTTTTGTGCGCCTGAGTGCATCGATCTTTTTGAGGCGGCGTGCGGTCTCATCGAGTACATCGCGCCGATCAAGTACGGCAAGTGACTCTTCATAGAGAGTGTGGATCAGGCGTGCGATGCGTCGATTCCAGGTCTGGCCGCCTACGGCGCGCAGATCGGCATAGGTCAGCAGATGGATCATTGCCAGCAGTCGAGGGGTGTCGAAACGGGATGCAAACTTCAGGATGGTCTTTTCGCTGTAGAGATCTTCGCGCTGAGCGGTGGTGCTCATGAGGGTATGGTGGGCGATTAGGCGTTCACCCAGAGCGATCTCCTCGTCGCTGAGTTTGAGTTTGCGGGCAAACAGCCCGAAGAGAGAGACTCCGACACTGTGATGGTCTTTTTTGCGTCCTTTGCCTGCATCGTGCAGCAGCGTGACGATCTTGAGCAAGCGACGGTCGCGTCGGCTCAGGTCGGCGTAGAGGCGATCGAGCAGGGGATCCTCTTTGGGTGCTTCGAGGACGCGCAGAGCATGGAGCGAGTGCAGATCGACCGTATAGTGGTGGTACCCATCAAACTGTGGCAGGTCGATCACTTTGCGCAGTGGGCTGATGGTGTACGCGAGCAGCCCCACACTCGAAAGTGTCGTCAACACGGCACAGGCATGTGGACGATCAAAGATCGAACCGATCGTCCGATAGAGTGCCGGAGCAGGGCGCTCGGGGCGTGCAGCGTGCAGCAGAGTCGCAAGCAGTCGCGGGTGAGCAGTAAAAAAGGTATCGGCATGGCGGTTGAGATAGCGCAGGCTCTGCAGCAGGCTCGGGGTTCCTTCGGGCGGCAACAACAACCCCGCATAGAGGTCGCTCGCCCGATCTCGGATAAGCGCTTCGAGCCAGATCTTGCTGTAGAGACGTACGGTTTTGAGGTTGCGGGTGACGGTGCGCGCCAGCCGCATCTGTCCGGCATGGGTATCGGGATAGCGCAGCAGACGCGTCACGTCCGGGATGACATCCAGACGCAGGCGATCTTCCTTTTTGCCGGTGACCAGATGCAGAGCCGAACGCACTCGAAACAAAAATTCCAATGCGATCCGAAACGCCCGATAATCCTCTTCGTTGACAATGTGAGCAGGCAAATCGCGGATACGCGGCACGTCGTAGAGCAGTTTGCCGATCCAAAAGACCAGATTGGCATCGCGAAATCCCCCAACCCCCTCTTTGAGGTTGGGTTCCATCGTGAGACCGTATCGTTGGTGCAGGGTGCGCAGCTCTTCGACCTTGGCACGGATAAAAGCATCGGGATCGTCATGGCGGATCTGGCGAATGGCATTCTCGGTTGCGGTCCAGACAAAACGCGAACCGATCAAAAAACGTGATTCAAGCAGAGCGGTCTTGATGGTGATGTCGGTGCGCGAGACTGCGAGCAGCTCGTTCGCTTCGTGGACGCGATGGCCGAGCTTGAGCCCTGTATCCCAGAGCAGATAGAGGATCTTTTCGATCAGCTCCGAGTGTCGGTAACCCGCTACGTCGCGATAGACGATCATCAGGTCGATGTCGCTGTGGACGCAGAGCTGTTCGCGCCCATAGCTGCCCAGTGCCACCAGTGCGATGGGGATGGCGTTGGCCGTGGGCTGGAAGTCACCAAACATCTCGCGCACCGCGATGCGGTAGACCCACGCAATGAGGCGATCGATCTTTTTGGTGTGGTGTACCAGGAAATCTTTGCCACCGGTTTGAGCGAATGTCTCTTCGAGCGTCTGAGAATAGGTACGCAAATCTTCTTTGAGTACTTGTGCGATTTTGAAATCGGAAGCCCCTTCGTAGAGGAGAGTTTCGATCTGACTTTTGAGTGTTTGCATAGGACAATCATACCAAAAAGTTCTCAAGGGCATCTCGAAAAGCCGCTTGCGCTTATACCTCGAAGGTACCCCAAAGAATTCTCTTTCGGGATTTGAGTTATAATACCGAAAATATTCGGGAGCCCTCATGGATCTGATCGACAAAGTACGCAACGGTACACGACTCACACAGGCCGAAGGGGAGGCACTGTACGATCTTGATCTGATGGTTTTAGGGGAGCTCGCTGACGCAATTCGGCGCGAACGGTACGGTCGCAAAAGCTATTTCAACATCAACCGCCACATCAACCCTACCAACATCTGTGCCGATACGTGTAAGTTCTGTGCCTACAGTGCCAGCCGCAAAAATCCCAATCCCTATGCCATGCACGCCGATGAGGTGGCCAGGATCGCCCGCGCCGCCTGGGAAAAAGGGGCCAAAGAGGTCCACATCGTCTCGGCGCACTACCCTGATGGCGGTTTGGAGTGGTACATGGAGGCCTTTCGTGCCGTGCGTGCAGCCGTGCCACAGATGCATATCAAAGCGATGACTGCGGCCGAAGTGGACTACATCCACCGCCGCGACGGATACAGCTACGATGCAGTGCTCGATGCGATGATCGAAGCGGGCGTAGACAGCATGCCAGGTGGCGGTGCAGAGATTTTCGACGAAAAGGTACGTGCGTATCTTTGCCAAGGCAAAGTCACCTCTGACCAATGGCTGACGATCCATCGCAAATGGCACGAACGGGGGCGCCAGAGCAATGCGACGATGCTCTTTGGGCATGTCGAGACCCGTGCGCACCGCATCGACCACATGTTGCGACTGCGCGATCTGCAGGATCAAACTGGCGGGTTTAATGCCTTTATCCCTCTGGTGTACCAAAAGGAGAACAACTTCTTGCGCGTCAGCGCATTTCCCACTGCACAGGAGATCCTCAAAACCTACGCCATCAGCCGCATCCTGCTGGACAATATCCCCCACATCAAAGCCTACTGGGCCTCCGCAACCATCGGTCTGGCGCTGATTGCCCAGGAGTTTGGATGCGACGACCTTGATGGTACGATCGAAAAAGAGTCGATCCAGTCCGCCGCCGGAGCCGCCAGCGCGCAGGGCATGGATCTGGAGCATTTTGTGAGCCTGAT
>CAZWMZ010000217.1:0-4856 GCA_964634965.1 uncultured Nitratifractor sp.
CATAGTAGAAGCCACCCCCCTGCCAAGCACAAACCAAAAACATCCAACATCCAACATCCAACATGACTCTGAACCCACCCATTCATCATCCAACATCCATCATTCAACATCACGCATAACCCGTTTGATCGAAAAACCCGACCCCTCCGAAGCCCCCAGCAACCTCGCCGTCATCGGCCGCTACATCCTCACCCCCGATATCTTCGATATCCTCGAGCGCACCCCACCGGGCAAAGGGGGCGAGATCCAGATCACCGACGCCCTGATGGAGCTCGCCCGCCAGGGCAAAGTGCTCGCCTACCGCTTCCGAGGACGCCGCTTTGACTGTGGCAACGTCTACGGATTCGTCGAAGCGACGAAATATTTTTATGACCATCTCTAAAAGGAGGTCACACCCACAACATTGTAAGCTTTGCAGGCCTTGGTCAGGCTGTCCAAAGCCAGATCAAAAAGGTCTAATGCAGTGCAGGAAAAAGATTACGATGCACAAAGGGTGGTGAAACCATTGTGGGTATAAGCTATTTTTAGAGATGCTCTGCAATATTTTGAATAAGGCACATAATGACCCACGCCCAAGCCCTAAACCAAGCCACCATCCTTTTAAAAGACACCTGTGAACGCCCCCGTTTTGAGGCGGAGGTGTTGTTGTCTTGTTACCTTGGCATCGATCGTGCGCAGCTTATTTTGCGTCATGATGAGGAGCTTGAGGATGTCGAGGGGTATATGGCGTGGGTGGAGCGTCGGGCGGCGCATGAGCCGGTGGAGTATATCACGGGGTGGGTGAGTTTTTATGATATTGAGCTCGCGGTTGCGCCGGGGGCGTTGATCCCGCGCCCGGAGACGGAAATATTGGTGGACAAAGCCGCCGAGATTATCCGTCGCGAGGGGTACACTCGTATCGCCGAGATCGGTGTGGGGTCGGGGGCTGTGTCGGTGGTGTTGGCTCGGATGTTTCCCCATCTGCAGATCATCGCGACCGATATATCTCAGGAGGCGTTGACGGTGGCTCGGCGCAACGTTGAGGCGTTTGGGCTGGGAGATCGGATCGCGTTGCGTCATGCGTCGCTGCTGGATGGGATAGAGGAGCGTGTTGAGATGATCGTATCCAATCCCCCCTATATCGATCCGAACGAAACGCTTGAGCCTAATGTGCACGACTACGAGCCCCATACGGCGCTCTATGCCGGGCAGGGTGGCATGGCGTTGTTGTGCGAGATCATCGCGCTGGCACATGCACGCAGGGCAGGGCATCTGGCGTGTGAAATGGGGTACGATCAGCGCGAGGCGGTTTCAGCGTGTGTTAAAGATATTGGTGTATATTCGCCCGACGCATTGGAGTTTTATCGTGATCTTGCGGGGCACGATCGGGGCTTCGTGTTTGAATTAAAAATTAAAAAGTAAAAAATTAGGGGTTAGGATGAAAAAGAATTTTCGTATTGCTACGATGGCGTATCTGATTTTTTTGGGTGCGACACTGGGGGCGATTCTTTATGCCGGTGCGGTGGTTGCGCCGGTGACGTTCGGGAGCGAAAAGGCTCTCGGGGGTGAGGTGCTTAGCCACTACCAGGAGGGGCTTATCATGACTCAGAATTTTGTTCGGTTGAGCTATTGGCTGCTGGCGATGATCGTCGCGGTGGTGCTGTACGAAGGGTACCGGTTCAAGATGGGCGAACATGGTAAGCTCGAGCAGGCCGTGACGATCCTTGTACTGGCAAGTGCGCTGCTTTTTAACTACTACTACCTGCCCGACATCGTGCAGATGCAGTCGATGGGTGCCGAAGCGACCCAGACGGCGCGATTTGCCCATGCGCACGCAGGAAGCGAGATCGATTTCAAGGTGCTGGCCGCGGCAATTTTGGCACTGATGATCGTCAACATGCGCAAGGCGTGCCGATGATGACTTGCGCGCTGCATACGCGTAATTGGTTATTGGCAACTTGCATGCGATGCGTGTGTCATTGAGTGAATGGGAATAGTGGTGAAAGGTTTTTAGATGGGAAGTGAAGTGTTGGAGCATCCGTTTGATCCGATTGTCTTTGGGGATACTGAGACGTTGATCCTGGGGTCGTTTCCAAGTAAGCAGTCGTTTGAAAATGCCTTTTACTATGCTAACCCGCGCAACCAATTCTGGCCGATCCTCTCACGTATCACTGGCTACCCTGTGGTCAATCGTGATCAGAAAATCTGGCTGCTCAAAGAGATGCATCTGGGGGTGTGGGACATGATCGCACACTGTTCGCGGGACAATTCACTCGACAGCTCGCTCGAAGATGAGGTGGTCAACGACATTCCCGCTCTGCTGGAGCGTTACCCTTCGATCGAGCGCATCGCCTTTACCGGACGCAAGGCTGAGGCGCTTTGGCAGACCCATTTCGGTCACCTCGAGATCGAGACGATTTACCTGCCGTCTCCCTCGCCGGCCCATGCTTCTATGACGCTGGAGCAAAAGGCCGTCGTGTGGGGAGAGGCATTGGGATTGAGACGAGTTCTGCATTGACATTTTTCCTTTATTGCGTTACAATGAGGTCATTATGACCATAAAGGAGCTTTAATGGTAGTGAATGTTGTCGAAGCAAAATCAAAATTTTCTTCGCTCCTCTCTCTTGTGGGAATGGGCAAAGAAGAGGTTGTTATCGCCAAACGCAACAAGCCCATGGCGGTTTTGGTTTCGTTTGATATGTTTCAAAAAATGAAAGAAAATATCCTCCCTCATATCGATATTGCAACCATCGATGCACTACCAAGCACCATTGATCGTTTTCAAGGTATCTTGTCCGATGAAGAGATTCAGACGCATTGGAAAGAGAGCCGTGAAGAATATCTGAGAGAAAAATATCTATGAAAATACTGATCGACACCAATGTTTTTATCGATATAGTACTTGATCGCCCCTCTTTTGTTGTCGCAGCGAAGCGAGTATATAAACTCTGCGAAGGCGGTTTGCTTGATGGATATATCGCGCCCATGAGCATCAACAATATTTACTATCTCTCTCGAAAAACCAAGCATGTTGATGAGATTAAAAATTTTCTATTCAATCTTTCTCATTCTTTTGCAATGGCTCCGCTTGACCACGATACGATCAAATTGGCCAACAGCTTACGCATGAAGGATTATGAAGATGCGCTGCAATACGCGATGGCCATGCAAAACGGATGCCGCATGTTGGTGACACGCAATGGACGTGATTTTACGCACGATGGTGGCGTGGAAGTTGTCGATCCCGAAGAGCTGATTGAGAGGATTTCTCGCGCATGATGAATCGCTTAAGCACACGGCTTACCCGACTTTTCACCCGACGACAAGAGCGCGTCTGGGCGATCGGAGACATTCAGGGATGTTATGATGACTTTCGGACACTGCTGGAGCGTATCGGATTTGATCCGCGACGCGATCGGCTCTGGATCGCGGGGGATCTGGTCAACCGTGGGAGTGGATCGCTGGAAGTGCTGGAGTATCTCTATGCGATCCGCGACCGGGTTCAAGTGGTGCTGGGCAACCATGATTTGACGCTGATTGCGGCCTATTACGGCTTTAAAAAATCAAACGAGACGCTCGATCCGATCCTGCAGTCGCCTCGTGCCGATCTGCTGATCAGCTGGCTGCGACATCAACCCTTTTTGCACTGCGATGCTGCGCTGGGTTACTGCATGGCGCATGCGGGCATCTCGCCGATGTTTACGCTGGAGCAAGCACAGAAATATGCCCGCCGTATCGAAGCGAGGCTCCAAAGTGACGAAGCGAAAAAGTGGCTCAAAAAGATGTACCAGAAAGGCTCGGGCGTGTTCGATCCCGATGCCGATGCGATCACGCTGGAGCGCTACGTTATCAACAGTTTTACGCGGATGCGTTACTGCGACTACGCAAGCGGTGTGCTTGATTTTGATCAGAAAGGCGCTCCAAATAAGAGGCTTAAAAAACAGGGGCTTGTGCCGTGGTACGCCTGCGAAGTGCGTCAATCGATCCCGTACCGGATTGTTTTTGGTCACTGGTCAACTCTGGGGTATTTTGAGAACAAAGCGGTTGTCTGTCTCGATACTGGCTGTGTATGGCAAGGCAAAATGACCGCCAAGCTCCTTAGCGGCGATGGGCGTATTGTGCAGGCAGCATGTCCAAATGGTCTGGAGATCGGGAAGGGGGAATAGTGGAGGTTGATGCGATCAAGACGATGCGCTTTTTTGCTGGCAAAGTGATCGAATCCATCGCCCCATTTCAACCTGAGAAATACGCCAATGGATTGTATGCCATAAAGACCGATTCGGGTCGCTACGTCGCGCGAACATTGCATCGAGGTGAGACAGATATGGCGGTTGAATATGTCGTGACTGCGCGCGCCGCCACTCTCGGAATCGCCCCAAGAGTGTATGCTTTTGACTCCGAAAATGCAACCATGATCCTCGAATGGATCTACGGTGAACACAAGCGTACGCTCGACAGGCGGGATTTGGAAACACTGGCAACCACACTGCGCAAGCTCCACGCTATCGATACGGGTACCTTGTCTCCATCTCTCCCTTATGCACGACTCGAGGCAACAATCACTCCCGACACTCCTGCCATCACCGACGCCTTTGCGGTGCTGGCACGCTACCCGCGATACGACGTCCTCTGCCACCATGACCTCAATCCCCTCAATCTACTGTGGCAAAACGGAGAAGTGAAGTTGCTCGATTTTGAATATACGCGCATCAACGACCGCTGTTTCGATCTGGCAGGCGTGTGTGTGGAATTTGGGTTAACGGACGCAGAGGCGCGGTATTTTGTCGAGGTGTATCTGGAGGGAAAGGGGTTTGATGGGGAGAAGTTGGGGGCGTATAAGGTGCTTTATGAGGCGTTATGCAAACAATGGGATAATG
>CAZWMZ010000218.1:0-2982 GCA_964634965.1 uncultured Nitratifractor sp.
CAGGTCGAAGCGACCCGCCAAAAGATCGCGCAGCTGGAGCACCAGATGACCTATCTGAATATCACAGCTCCTTTTGACGGGCAGATCGATGCGGTGTTGCTGCACGAAGGCGACCTGGCGGCGACAGGGCGACCGATCATAGCCATGAGCGACGGCAAAAAGAAGCTGGTGTTCGGCTTCGTGCCGACGGCCAAAACAACGATCAAAACCGGCCAGGCCGTCCTGTGGGGTGGTGAACAGATCGGATCGGTACGTGCCATCTATGCCACGTCGCAGAACGGTCTGGTCAATGCGGAGGTGGCTTTGACGAAACCGATCGATCTTCCGGTCGGCAGCAGCATCGACATTGACGTTGCTATTCGAGCTGCCCAAGGGTGCATCCTGCCCGATGATACCCTGATCCACACAGCAAAAGGAACACGACTGATGCGCTATACTGAGGGTCATTTCGAGCCGATGGAGGTCACAGTCAAAGCCCAGAACAACGGTCAGGTGATTGTCGAGCCGTGTCCGCACGATCCGGTCGCACGGGGCAGCGAAGTACGCCTGGCGCAACTCCCGGCATACCACAATGTCCTCATCAGCGGAGCCGATCATGGCGAACGCTAATCCTCAAAAAACCTCTTGGCTCCGGAGTACGTTGGCCAAGCCCCATATCGTCATTTCATTTTTGGCACTGTTTATCGTCATGGGGATCATGGGGTATCAGAAGATGCCCCGCAACCTTTTCCCTGACTCAAACTACCCCGAAGTGGCCGTCGTCATCGTCGAGCCCGGCGCTTCGGCCAAAAGCATGGCGGCCAATATCGCCGTGCCGGTCGAAGAGGAGCTCTACACCCTCGATGGCATTCGCCGTGCCTATTCGGATACGATCGACGAGGTAACCGTCATCCATGCGGAGTTTGAGTACACCAAGGATATCGATGCGGCACTCAGCGACGTCAGCGGTGCGGTAGCCAAGCTCCGTTCCAAACTGCCAGCCGATATCAAAGAGCCCCAGGCGATCAAGATCACGGTCGCTACCGCCCCGATCGAAGTGATCGCCATGAGCCCCAAAGCAGGAAGCGGCCTGAGCCTCGAAGATGTCCGTGATATCGCCAGCGGCGAGATCAAACATGCGCTGCTCAAAACCCCCGGGGTGGCCAACGTCGATATCTTTGGTGGATACGCCAAAGAGGTTCAGATCGTCATCGATAAAAACCGCCTGGATGCTCTGCACCTGAGTCTGGGCAAAGTGATCGCCGCGATCAAGAAAAACGACAACGACTACGCCGTAGGTACCGTCGAAAGCACCGAACACCGCTACCTGCTCAAATCGCAGGGCAAACGCGACAGCATCGAAAAGCTCAAAGCCCTGCCCATCAGCAGAGATGTCCGCCTGGGAGATGTGGCCGATGTCTACTTCGGTCATTACAAAAACACCGCTGTCTATTACGGCAATGGTCGCAAAGCAATCGCTCTTTCGATCCAGCGTGCAACAACAGCCGACGTAATCCAGACGATCCACAAAGCCGACGAAGTGATCGAAACGTTCAAGGCAAAATACCCCGCGATCGAATTCAGCCTCAGCGATACCCAGGAAGAAACCATCGCGCTGAGTACCGACAACATGTTCGAATCCTTGCGCGATGCGATTGTGATGTCCACCATCGTCGTCTTTCTCTTTTTGGCAAGTTTCCGCCAGATTCTCGTGGTGCTGGTGACGATTCCGCTGGTGTACGCTTCGACGATCGCGATGATGTGGTTGGTGGGGTTGGACTTTAACGTCATTACACTCACGTCAATTATCCTCGCTCTTGGGCTCTTGCTCGACAACTCGGTGGTGGTGATGGAGAACATTGAACGCCACTACAAGGAGCTGGGCAAACCGATCAAGGCAGCCGTGTACGATGGAACTGAAGAGATCATGTTTTCGGTTCTCAGCGGAACGGTAACGACCATGATTGCACTGGTACCGATGCTCTTTGTCGGCGGCTACCCTCAGACGGTCTTTGCGCCCCTGGTCGGAACCCTGCTCATTGCGCTGGGTACATCGTATGTCATCTCCATCATCACCGTACCCCTGCTCTCGCTCAAGGTATTGGCGGCTCAGAACCCTCTGCTGCTCAAAAGCGAAGCCTTTTTCCACCGCATCATCGGCGCGGTCAACAATGCGACCCAATCCTTTTTCTCGGGGATCGTACGGGCAATTCTCAACTCAAAAATCGTCGCACTGGTCGCGTTTGCGGCGTTGATTTTCCTTTTTGTCGTTGCGGCGAAAATCGTGATGCCTGTGGTGGGCATGGAACTTACGCCACCCATGGATACAGGTGCGGTCAATATCCAGATCGTGACCGAATCAAACTTGCCTTTGAGTGAAAGCGAAACGATCATGCAGCGGCTCAATGCGTTGCTTGAAAAACAAGGCAAGCTCATTCGCGTTTCAGGCAGTATCGGTAGCGAAGCGGGTGTAATGAGTATCGGCAGTGGCAGCGGAATCGATCATCTCAAAGTAGTCGCCACTTACGTTGATCGCCATCACCGCAAAGAGGATATTTGGCAAATCGCAGGCAAGATTCGTACCGAACTGGCCAAGGTACCGCACATCAAATATTTTGACGTCACCCCATACGGAGCCATCGCTATGGCCAGCATCAAGGGCAACGTGGATGCTCAGCTGAGCAGCCCTCACCTGGATGCCCTTCAGGCCGAAGGGGAAAAGGTCAAAAAAGCACTGGGTCAAACCAAAGGGGTCGTAACGGTACTGAGCAGCTGGGACATGGACAAGACTGTGTACGATCTCAAAGTCGATGAAGCAACGGCCGCTGCATACGGACTGAGCCGTGCCGACATTACGCAGCAGCTCCAATTGGCGTTGCGCGGGGCACCGGTCGCAAGCTTCCCCCGTACCAATGCTCAGGATTACAGCATACGTGTCTGGCTGCCTCAGAAGCAGATCGACCGGATGGAAAAGATCGAAACGATGCTCATCGACACCCCCAA
>CAZWMZ010000219.1:0-4291 GCA_964634965.1 uncultured Nitratifractor sp.
TGATCCCGATCATTGCGTTTATCGGACTGCCGCGACGGCAGATCGTGATCCATTTGTCGCTCTTTTACCTTGTCTTGATCGGATTTTTAATCTATCGTTATCGGATCGAGACAGAGAGCCTGTTTTTTCACCGGCCCGAATATCCGATCGCCTATGCAGCCGCTCATCTTTTCATGATTGGGTATGGCGTGTTCTATTCGCTGACCATCGAGGCGTCGATCGACAAGCTCCGGGCAGCCAACCGGGCACAACAGCTGCTTCTGCGTGAAGTGCACCATCGGGTCAAAAACAACCTCAACCTTATCGCTTCAATCATGGGATTGCAGGCGGAGGAGCTTCGGGATCCAGTGTTGCGAGCTTTCTTGTCGCGCCATCAGCGTCGCATCGAATCGATGGCATTGTTGCATGAGATCGTTTACACCCAGAAACGTTTCGGAACCATGGATATGCGCGACTATATCGAGCGCCTGATTGCGCAGATCACTCATCTGACGCCCGATCGCCATTTGACGGTTCACCGACAGATTGTACCGTTGACGGTACCGATCGATAGTCTGATCTATCTTGGGATCATTATCCATGAAATGTTGACCAACTCAGTCAAGCATGCCCGACAGGTCGATCCGGATATCTACATTGAGTGGATGCCTCATGCCCAGGGGTACCGCCTGCGCTACTGCGATACCAACCCCATCGATCTGGACAAATTGCGCGAAGGGTTTGGGTACAGTTTGATTGTATTGGCGGCTCGTTATTTTGGGAGCGAGGTGAACATTCATCGATCATCCAGACGCTGGTGCTACGACATACAGATCGACCGCAAAGAGGCTTTGCAGTGCGAAGAGTAAAGGCCCTCATCGTCGAAAACAAACCCATCGCTGTTGCATACTGCAAGTTTCAACTTTTTTGACTACAATACTCTTATGAAGCACATGAACGCGACGACACCCTCAGTTTTATTGCTCGAAGACGACCGGCTCTTTGCCGAGACGCTGGCGGACTTTTTGAGCGAAGAGGGATACGATGTCGCGATGAGCTTTGATCCTTATAGTGCCCAGGAGATGGCGTTTGAGCGACGGTATGACCTTTACTTGTTTGATATCAATCTGCCGTTTGAGAGCGGTTTGGAGTTGTTGAAAAAGCTGCGCGAAAGCGAAGACCGCACCCCGACGATCTTTTTGACTTCGCGCGAAGACAAGACCTCTTTGATTCAAGGCTTTGATGTCGGCGGAGACGATTATCTGCGCAAACCGATCGATCTGGATGAGCTGCGTGCGCGCATCGAGGCGGTGTTGCGCCGTCGGGAAGGCAAACGCCAGATGGCGTTGGGACCCTATACCGCTGATCTGGTGGCCAAGCGCCTCTATCGGGGTGCAACCGAGGTGGAGCTGGGCGCACGGCTGTTTGATCTGCTGATGCTGCTGGCCGGTGCCCATGGGCAGACGGTGACGACGGAACGGATTTTGTCTGAATTGTGGCCGCCTGGTCACGAGGCGAGTTACGGTGCGCTTCGTGTCTATATTACGCGCTTGAAAAAACTCTTTGGCGATCGGATCGAAAACGTGCGCGGGGTGGGGTATCGGTTTGTTGCTTCGGAGCCCGAAGATGCGTAGAGGTCCCGTCGGCGCCGCTCTGTTTGTCTATACTCTCTCTACGCTGGCGCTGCTTTTGTTGATGTTTGTCTATGTGCGGATGCAGGGTGAGAGCTGGCAAAGCTTCGGCGTGGCAATGCTGATGTTTGTTCCGGCTGTGGTGGCGGTGGGGTATCTGATCCTTGGCGATCTCTTCGAGCACAAAAAGCGCCAGGATCAGCGACTGGAGCATCTGTTGCGTGAAGTGCTCCACGAGATCAACTTGCCCGTCTCGACCATTCGCAGCAATCTCCAGATGCTGGAGGTGCGTATCCAGAACCCCCACAATCGCAAGCGCATCACCCGCGCGCTCGAAGCGCTGAAGCGACTCCAGCGTCTCTACGATGAGATGGCCTATGCCATTCGACGGGAGTTTCACGCCGTTGAGACCGAATCGGTCGATCTGGCCGACGTGGTCAAGGAGCGGGTAGAGCAACACGCCGAGATGAAGCGCAATCCGTTTGTGCTGGAACTGGAATCGATGAGAGTGGTGCTCGATCGCATCGGTCTGGAGCAGGTGCTGGACAATCTGATCGAAAATGCCATGAAGTATTCCCCTGCAGATCGTCCGATACGCTGCTTGATAGAGGGAACACGTCTGGTCATTTCGGATCAGGGCAAAGGCATGGATACGGTCCAGATCGCCCGCGTATGGGAGCGATACTATCAGGCCGATAGCCACCATCCGGGGGAGGGGATTGGCCTGGCATTTGTCAAGCGTTACTGCGATGAAGCTGGTATCCAGATACGGATCGAGTCGCAACCAGGGAGTGGCACCAGTGTGACGCTTGATTTTGCACGGGTAATGCAAAAGTAAGGGTAAGAGGATAAGATTGCAGTATGAAGATTTTATTACTCGAAGATGATCGACTGCTCGGGGAGAGCCTCCTGGAATATTTGGAGCTGGAGGGGTTTGAGGTCGATTGGGTGCAGGAGGGCGAACAGGTGCTCGACCGTACGTTTGAGACACGATACGGCCTGTATGTGTTTGACATCAATGTCCCTCAGATCAACGGCCTGGAACTGCTCCGTTCGCTCCGCGATGCCGGCGACACGACACCGACCATTTATATCTCGGCACTGGTGGATATCGAATCGATCCAGTCGGGTTTCGATGCAGGCGCGGTCGATTATCTCAAAAAGCCGTTCGATCCTGAGGAGCTGGTCGTTCGCATTCACCATCGTCTGACTGCAACGGCCGGCCACGGGACTGTTGCGTATGGCGCATTGACGTTCGATGCCCAGACGGGGATAGTGATGGTCGGTTCGGAGTCGATCCATCTGGGCGAAGTACAAAAGAAGATCTTTGCTGTGCTGCTGGAGCGGGCAGGGGAGATCGTACCGGCCGAACAGTTGTTTGACTACATGCGTGAGCCGGGCTATAATGCGTTGCGTGTCGCCATCAGCAAACTGAAAAAGCGACTGGGCATCACCATCCACAATGTGCGCGGGGAGGGGTATCGGCTTGAGAAGTTATGAGATCGAATCGCTGGTCAAGAGTTTTTTGCTCTACTTTCTTCTCATTGCGTCAATCTACCTTTTGATCGCCTGGCAAAACGACACGGCACAGCGTCGCAATCTCGACAATCGCATCTTGCAGGAGATGAAGATTTTTGCATTCGATCCGACCTCCAGGGTATTTCATGTTGATTTTGTACCGCCCGATCCCGCCTCGCCACCGCGCCCGACGCTCTATCACGACACCGAAGGGGTTTACGGTATCTTTCGTGTACCGACCGAAGATGCGTATCGGATGAAGGTGCTCCTGCCGGCAAAGGCATACGATGCCCGACTCGAAACCGTTCGTCAAAAAGCGATGCGAGGGATGGTACTCTATCTGGTGTTGATCGCGATCATTTCACTGCTGTTGGCCTACTATGCACTCCAGCCGATCCGTCGGGCTCTGCGTCTGAACAAAGAGTTTATGCGCGATATTCTCCACGATGTCAACACACCGCTGGCCTCCATTGCTGTCAACCTCAAACTCCTGAAAAAGCGCCACGGCGAGGATGCGTCTCTTGCACGCATTGCCAACAATGTCGAGACCATCGCCCTGTTGCGAGAGAATCTTCATGCCTATCTGGGGGATCAGGCCGAACCGGAACGCACTTTTGATCTGGCGCAGTTGCTGGAGGGGCGTTTGGAGTATTTTCGTGCGCTCTATCCCCATCTGACCTTCCAGAGTCGGGTGCCGGAGGGGGTAGAGATCCATACGCGTTATGGGGCGTGTGTGCGTATCGTGGACAATCTCATCGGCAACGCCGCGAAGTACAACGTCGATCACGGCACCGTGACGGTGACGCTGGAAGGAGAACGCCTGGTGATCGCCGATACCGGACGCGGCATTCGCAACGTCCGCAAAGTATTTCGCCGCCACTATCGTGAAGGGGAGCGTGGGATGGGGCTGGGATTGCACATCGTGCATACGTTGTGCAAAAAACTGCGCATTCGTATTGCGCTTCGCAGCGAGGTCGGCCAAGGCACGACGGTCTCCCTGGACTGCTCGGCGGTAATGCAAAAGTAACGAAAGGGTGCTATAATAGCCTCTATCACAATGAATGACAGGAATATTGGATGAAAAAAACAGTCCTTCTATGGGTTACAATCTTTTCGCTCATGTCGGCTTCGACACTCAGCCAGTTGATGGCGCGCTACAAACG
>CAZWMZ010000220.1:0-3159 GCA_964634965.1 uncultured Nitratifractor sp.
CCAACATCGAGGCAGCCACCCGCGCCCCGCGCCCCGCGCCGGTGTACGACGAAGAGGAGCAGGTCGCCATGACCCGCGCCGATTTTCACACCCCCAATGTGACGACGATCGAAGCGCTGGCGGAGTTTTTTCATATCGATCCGCATCATCTGATCAAAGCGGTGGCCAAAAAAGCGCTATACGATGGCGGAGTGGAGAAGGTCGCACTTTTCTTCGTGCGTGGAAACGACGAACTCGAAGAGACCAAAGCGTGCAATGCCGTTGGGGCGAACGAACTGATTGACATCACTGAAGCCGAGCTGCGCGAAGCGGGACTGACCCCGGGATATATGGGGTTTGAAAACCTTCCCGAAGGGGTCGAATGGCGGATCGATCGGGAGTTGCGTGGCGAGTACAATCTCATTATGGGCGCCAATCGCGAGGAGTACCACACCATCGGCGTGCAGATGCCCGATGTGAGCGAGCACTACGCCGATCTGATCGCCGTTCAGCCCGGAGACAGCTGCCCGCGATGCGGAGCGAAGCTTCTGCACACACGCGGCATCGAAGTGGGGCATATCTTTCAGCTGGGGACTCGCTACTCCGAGCCGCTGGGCGCAACGTTTCTTGACGAAAACGGCAAAGCCCAGCCCTATGTCATGGGCACCTACGGGATCGGTATCAGCCGCCTGCTCGCTGCGATCATCGAGCAGCACCACGACGAACGCGGCTGCATCTGGACACCATCGAGTGCCCCTTTTGCCGTAGAGATCATCGTCTCAAACGTCAAAAAAGAGGAGGAGCGCGAAGCGGGTGAGCGCCTCTATGCTCAGCTGCAGGAAGCGGGCGTCGAGGTGCTCATCGATGATCGTCCGGAGCGCTTTGGGCCTAAGATGAGCGACTGGGAGCTCATCGGGATCCCCTGGGCGATCATCGTCGGTAAAAAGCTGGCCGAAGCGAGTGTCGAACTGATCCATCGTGCTACGCTGGAGCGCAAAACCGTACCGCTGGAACGTATCGTCGAGACGATTGTGGAGCGTCTGGACTGATGGGACTGGTGCTGGTCGGTCTCTTTTTTGCCGAACTGCTCGTTTCGCTCAAGGTTGGTCTGGTGATCGGGTTTGGGTGGAGCGTGGTGTGGATCGTGACCACCGCACTCTTCGGTGCGCTGCTGATGCGCCTCTCACCCTATGCACTGATGCATGCGTTCAATACAATGAATCTGAGTGCTTTGAATGTGCGCAACGCCCACAACGCAGCGTTAGCCTATCTCTTTTCGGCAGTGCTGCTGATCGTGCCGGGGGTATTGACCGATGCGATCGGAGCGCTGTTGCTGCTCTATTCGCTCTATTTACGTTTGTTTGTTACAATGGCGTCGAATGACCCAAATTACGATTATCACAAAGGAGACGACGATGTCATCGATGTCGAAATTATTCACGATCACGATCGCGGCGAGTCTGGCGCTGAGCGCTAACGGATTTAATCTGGAGCAGTTTGTGCGCCGCAATGTGGTAACCAACCCGCAGGTCAAGGTCAAAAAGATTGAAACCGTTGCGACCCAGATTGTTCCTGGCGCACCGGAATGGAACACCTACATGATCGTCATGGATCTGAACTATCGGGGAAAAGATATGAAAGCCCCCGAGACGATCTTCGTCAACGAAAAAGCCGGCCTGGCGACCATGGATCTAATCAGCCTCAAAGCGGGCAAGAGTTGGCGCCGACTGATCCGTCCGCATCTGCCAGAGAGCTACTACGACGATGCGCACCTGCTCTTTGGCAACAAAAATGCCGCCCACAAGCTGGTGCTCTTTTCCGATCCGGATTGCCCCTTTTGCCGCGAGGATGTTCCCAAAACGATCCAGGAGGTCAAACAGCACCCCGACAAAATCGCTCTCTACTACTACCACATGCCTTTGACGCGCCTGCATCCGGTTTCGGATGTCCTGACGCGCATCATGGAGGTTCTGCACAAACAAGGCAGGATCGATGACGCGTTCAAGATGTACCAGCTCAAGATCAGCTACCGTGAGACCAACGCCACCAAGATCCTCGCCGAGGTCAAAAAGCAGTTTGGCATCGAGGTGACGCAGCAGCAGATCGACGACCCGGCGATCAAAGCCGCTGTCAAGAGCGACATCGACAAAGGTACCCGCCTGATGATCAACGGTACGCCCACCTACTATTACGACGGACGCTACGACAACAGCCGTATCCAGTACAAATCCGCCCTGCTGGGTCACTAAGGAACCGCGTGCGTACACTCACCATCGCTACACGTGCCAGTGCGCTGGCGCTGTGGCAGGCTCACCACATTCAGGCGCGCATTGAGGCGACCTTCTCCGATGTCACCGTTGTCTTGAATCGGATCACCTCCCACGGTGACAAAGTCCTCGACAAGCCCCTCGCGCTCATTGGAGGCAAAGGACACTTCACCAAAGAGCTCGAAGACGAGATGCTCGCCGGCAATGCCGATCTGGCCGTCCACTCGCTCAAAGATGTCCCCACCTACATCCCCGCAGGACTTGAACTGGTCGCCATCACGCAGCGTCAGGATCAAAGCGACGTTTTTCTCTCGCACCGATACGCATCTTTGGAGGAGTTGCCCGAAGGATCGGTTGTCGGTACGACGAGTTTGCGCCGACGGATGCAGCTCTTGCAAAAACGCCAAGATTTGGTCGTCAAAGACCTCAGAGGCAACGTAAACACACGTTTACGCAAGCTCGCAGAGGGTCAATACGACGCCATCATCCTCGCCTACATCGGCCTGGCACGGCTGGACCTACTTCGGGAGATTCCTTTTGTTCAGAAGCTTGACTTTTTTATCCCACCGATGGGACAGGCAGCGCTGGGGATCGAGATCGTTGCCTCCAACGCATTCGCGCGCGAAGTAGCCGAGAGCCTCAATGACCCCGATACCTTTTTGTGTACGCAGATCGAACGCGATTTCGTCGCCGCGATCGGAGCAGGTTGCTCAGCCCCAGTAGCCGTCAACGCTGTCATCGAGGGCGACGACGTACACGTACGTACCATGCTCGGCTTCCCCGATGGCACCCGCATCCTCGAAGAGAGCTTAAGCGCCCCGCGCGATGGGGCACATGATCTTGGCAAAAAACTCGCCCGCATCGTCATTGACCAGGGAGCCAAAACCCTGCTCGCCGAAGCAGAAAAAGTCGC
>CAZWMZ010000221.1:0-8629 GCA_964634965.1 uncultured Nitratifractor sp.
CATACCGATAGAGGGGCCTTTGCAGTACGACGCCGCAATCGATCCGGAAGTGGCCGCGATCAAGATGCCGAAATCCAAAGTGGCCGGTCGTGCCAATGTATTCATCTTCCCCGACCTCAACACCGGCAACAATACCTACAAAGCGGTACAGCGCTCCACGGGAGCCATAGCCATAGGCCCCGTACTGCAGGGACTCAGCAGACCCGTAAACGACCTGAGCAGAGGATGCAGTGTTGAAGATATAGTGAGCACCATAGCCATAACCGCCATACAGGCGGCATCTCTATAGAGCCGCGGCTCACTCTCCATTCGGGTGTCCGTACTCCATTTTGGGCTCCGCCGCCATCGGCAGTTCATCGCTTTTGGCGTCCAGCTTGTAGATCATGGGTTTGGAGGATTCCTCTCTCGTCCACTCGTCGCTCAAGACTTCGGCCTGCTGCATCACCAGTTTTAGCGCTTCCGCCTGCTTGTCGGGCGGATATCTGTAACGCCGCAGGATGATGCGGATCATATTGCGCATTTTGGCGCGCACGCTCTCGCGCTGTTGCCAATCGACGCTTATGTTTTTTCTCAGCTTCTGTGTCAACTCATGGGCGATCTTTTTGAGCGTCTCGTCTCCCATCTCCCGCAGCGCCGATTCGTTCTCCGCCAAAGCGTCGTAAAAGGCCAGTTCGTCGGGCGAAAGCCCCAGCTCTTCGCCCTTTTTCGTCGCTTCGGCGAAATCTTTGGCCATCGCGATGAGCTCTTCGATCACCTTGGCAGTCTCGACGGTGCGGTTGTGGTATTTGGCCAGCGCCGCCTGCAACCTCTCGCTGAACTTTTTCTCCAGCACGACATTGCTGCGGCTTCTGGATTTGATCTCGTCGCGCAACAACCGCTCCAGCAGCGCTACGGCGAGATTTTTCTGCTCCATATGCGCCACCTCTTCGAGGAACTCGTCGGAGAGAATACCGATATCGGGTTTTTCCAGCCCCGCCAGCGAAAAGATATCCTCCACCCCTTCGGAGACGACGGTATTGTCGATGATCTGCTTGATCGCCTGTACCCTCTGCCGTTTGCTCTCGGAAGGGGCCGTCGCTTTTTGGATGACCGAACGCAGCGCCTGAAAAAAGGCGATCTCCTCTTTGTAGGGCTTCGCCTCGTCCAGTGTCGCGCAGAGGCTGTAGGCCTTGCTCAATGCCGTCACTTCGTCGAAAAAGCGCTTTTTGCCCTCTTCGAGTCCCAAAATATGGTTTGCCGCCGGTACCAGCAAGCGGTGGGCGTCGCTCGTGTACGCCGTATAGTCGAAACCGTGGAAAAGATCGTGCACGATTTCGAGCCGCTTGAGCATTTCGGCGAAAGCTTCGGCGGTATCGAAGGTGCCTCTCCCTTTACCGCCCGCGCCCGTATAGGTTTTGAGCGCGTGCCGAAGCTCGTTGGCGATGCCGATGTAGTCCACTACCAAGCCGCCTTTTTTGTCGCGAAAGACCCGGTTGACCCGTGCGATGGCTTGCATCAGGTTGTGGCTGCGCATCGGCTTGTCGATATAGATCGTATGCAGACAGGGCGCATTGAAGCCCGTCAGCCACATATCCCGCACGATCACCAGTTTCAACGGATCGTCGGGCTCTTTGAAGCGGCGCTCCAGCTCCTTTTTGACCCGTTTGGGGTAGATATGTTTCTGCAATTTCTCGTCATCACTCGCCGAACCGGTCATTATAACCTTGATCGCCCCCTCCATCGGATCGTCGCTGTGCCACTCGGGGCGCAGCTCGACAATCGCATCGTAGAGCTCCACGGCGATATGACGGCTCATCGCCACGATCATCCCTTTGCCCTCGATCACTTCGTTGCGCGCTTCGAAATGCTCCACGATATCTTTGGCGATGTGTCCTATCCGCTCTTTGGCGCCCACCAGCTTCTCCAGCGTACTCCAGCGGCTCTTGATGCGCTCCCGCTCCGTAAGCTCCTTGTCGGCCGTCAAGGCGGCGATCTCTTTGTCGATCGCATCAAGCGCTTCCTGGTCGAGCCCCAGCTTGGCGAGGCGGCTTTCGTAGTAGATGGGCACCGTCGCGCCGTCTTGTACGGCATCTTCGATATCGTAGATAGAAATATAATCGCCGAAGACTGCGCGGGTGCTTCTGTCTTCGTTCTCTATCGGTGTGCCGGTAAAACCGATAAAGGCGGCGCGGGGCAGCGCGTCGCGCAGATGCTGGGCGTAGCCGTAACGAAAACGCCCGCTCTCACCGTCGAGCACCGCATCGAAACCGTACTGGCTGCGGTGCGCCTCATCGGCGATGACGACGATGTTGTCCCGCTCGCTCAATGTCGGGAAACGACTCTCGCCCTCTTTAAGTGAAAATTTCTGTATGGTGATGAAGATAATACCGCCGGTTGGTCGAGAGAGGAATTTTAGAGGTGGTCTATCCTTTTACCGTGGTGAAACAGGCGTCTAAACAGGAGGGGTTCGTATCCAGATACTCTGTTGTCTTCAGCTTTTCTTCAGGGATCATCTCCCATAATTCCACACCGCGATCCGGAGTCCTGGCAGGAGGCGTCCGGTGATGCGGTATTGGTACCGATCCTGAAACGCTCGCTCAAGGCGTGATCGATTTCAGGGCAACAAACTCTCGGGGTGCCGACCCGTATGTCGGCTGAGAAGACCCAACCGGTCTACCCGTTGAACTTGACCCGGATTATACCGGCGTAAGGAAGAGTTTTGCATGCGCTTTGGAGGCTGCGACATCGCCTCGGCTCCCCTGCATCCCTCTTTCCTTTTGAACACCTCGAAACAGTGTGGCCTGTTGGTATCGTGCTCGTTTGTCTGCTGGTGTTTGTGTATCGGCTCGGAGACAACCGAATCGACTCTTGTTGCACATGTGACCGCAGAAAAAACGGATCCGATACCGAACACGGCACCGGTTTGGACGGTGGTTACTTGTTCCGATGGGTACCTCGGAAAACAGACCGCACCTGCGACAACGAATGTTTTTGTCTGCACACAGGAGACGCTTGAAGGCCCGACCAAAGCCAGGCCGAAAAGATCCAGCTCAGCAGCAACAAAAAGATCGCGATGTCCAAAGGTGCCTTTGTCATGGTGGAGCCTCTTTGCAAACAGCGAGGCTTCTTGATGCACCCAACCATCCGGTGCACCGCGTGTTGTTCACGCTTGACACAAACATTGCAAGCATGATCACAGCATCCTGAATCCAAAAGGAAAACGATGTCCACCCACCCATCACCATCGCCCGAAACCCAAACGGTTCGGCACACCGTCACGACCGGGCCGTTACCCGGTTCGTCCAAGATCCATCTCGCAGGGGTTCTGCATCCGCAGATACGTGTACCCATGCGGCGCATCGATTTGACCAACGGCGAACATGTCATCGTTTACGATACGTCGGGTCCCTACACCGACTCCAGCTGTTCTGTCGATGTTGCGCATGGTCTGGAACCGGTACGTTCCGACTGGATTGATGCGCGTATGGACACAGAGCTCTCGGCTCATCCAGCAGGGCAACCTCAGACAAGCAGCGATCCGTCCCGCGCAACGCACACCGGCGATGTCTGGACGACCTCTGCGCACCTCAAGCGCACACCGCGCCGCGCCAAATCCGGGCGAATCGTAACGCAGATGCACTACGCCCGCCAGGGGATCATCACACCCGAGATGGAGTATGTCGCCATCCGTGAAACCCAAAAACGCGAATGGGCTCACGCATATCTTGACGATGCCGAACGCAACGCCCGCCTTGCGGGGGAAGCACACGGGGCACACATGCCCGAAATCATCACACCGGAATTTGTCCGGCAGGAGATCGCCGCCGGGCGGGCGGCCATCCCGGCCAACATCAATCACCCCGAACTCGAACCGATGATCATTGGACGCAACTTTCTGGTCAAAGTCAATGCCAACATCGGCAATTCTGCTACCACTTCCGGTATCGCTGAGGAGGTCGAAAAGATGGTTTGGTCCATACGATGGGGAGCCGATACGGTCATGGATCTCTCCACCGGCGATGCCATTCATACGACACGGGACTGGATCATACGCAACGCGCCGGTACCCATCGGAACCGTTCCCATCTATCAAGCCCTTGAAAAAGTCAACGGAGTCGCCGAGAACCTCACGTGGGAGATTTTTCGGGAGACGCTGATCGAGCAGGCAGAGCAAGGGGTGGACTACTTTACCATCCATGCCGGCCTGCTGTTGCACCACATTCCCATGACAACACGACGCATCACCGGCATCGTCAGCCGAGGCGGCTCCATCATGGCCACATGGATGATGCACCATCATCAGGAGAATTTTCTCTATACGCATTTTGAAGAGATATGCTCCATCTTGCAAGCTTACGACATCACCATCTCGCTTGGTGATGGCTTGCGTCCTGGATCGGTCGCCGATGCCAACGATGCCGCACAGTTTGCCGAACTCAAGACGCTTGGAGAGCTAACCTTGAAGGCGCGCGAATACGATGTGCAAGTTCTCATCGAGGGGCCGGGGCATGTTCCCATGCACCGTATCCACGCGAACATGGAGCAGCAGTTGGCCCATTGCCACGACGCACCCTTTTATACCCTGGGTCCATTGACAACGGATATCGCTCCGGGTTACGATCACATCACCTCTGCAATCGGTGCAGCGATGATCGGGTGGTACGGTACCGCAATGCTGTGCTACGTCACCCCCAAAGAGCATCTGGGACTTCCCAATCGCGACGACGTCAAGGAGGGGATCATTACCTACAAGCTCGCGGCACATGCTGCCGATATCGCCAAAGGCCATCCCGGTGCCATCGCACGCGACCATGCTATGAGTACGGCGCGATTTGAGTTTCGCTGGCTGGATCAGTTCCATCTGGGACTCGACCCGGAACGCGCCCAGGCCTATCACGATGAAACCTTGCCGGCCTCTTCGGCCAAAATCGCACAGTTTTGCTCGATGTGCGGGCCCAGGTTTTGCTCCATGAAACTCTCAACCGAACTGAAAAGCTACGCCGAAGGGTTGCAGATGGATGTTGATGCGGCTCGCCAGCATGGGCTCAAGGAGATGGGGGCGGCTTTTGGGGAGGCATCAGGATCGCCCCAGAATATGCAGACAGCCATCGGATCGGCACAATGAAAATCGCCATAGCGGGTGCTGGATTGGCAGGACGCGTGCTGGCCCTTGAGCTGTTGCGTCAGGATCCCGAATGCACGATTACGTTTTTTGAAAAAGGCTCCAGAGAAGGAACAGATGCTGCCGGTTTTACCGCAGCAGGGATGTTGGCGCCCTACGCCGAACTGGAGACGGCCGAATCGATACTTTTGCCGCTGGGCCGCCGCTCCATGGCCTTGTGGCCGGAGCTTTTGCGCGAAGTGGGATTGTACGATGGACAACAGCAAAAGGGCACGATCATCACAGCACACGCGCAGGATTGGGGCGATTTGGAGCATTTCATCGCCAGGCTGCGGCATAAAATCGATACCACAGATGCGATCCGTCCTCTGAATCGTACAGACATGACAACACTCGAACCCGATCTGGCCCTGCACCATCGCGGATATTATCTCCCTGAGGAGGGTGTGATCGATGCCCAGCGCTTCATGGCATTTAGTGTCACCTATTTTGACCGCACGGATCGGGTGACGTTTCGTGAACATACGCCGGTCGAAAGACTCACACCCAGACACGTTCACCTTGGAGAGAAGCGCGAAAAGTTTGACTGGGTGTTTGATACCCGGGGGCTGGGCGCCCAGGAGCACTTCAGCGATCTGCGTGGTGTTCGAGGCGAATTGATCTGGGTCGAATCCAACGACATTGACATCACCCGTCCGGTTCGCCTGATGCATCCGCGATACCGTCTCTACATCGTCCCGCGCGGCAACGGCTGCTCAGGGATCGATCTGGCCTATTGTGAAGGGTGCCAGCTCGCACAGACCATCGGTTACAAACGCTACATTGTCGGCGCAACCGAAATTGAAAGCGAGGACACCTCTGACCTTTCGGTACGTTCGGCCCTGGAGCTGCTTTCGGCTCTCTATGCAGTCCATCCTGCATTTGGAGAGGCGCGCATTGTTCACACGGAAACCAACTGTCGGCCTGCATTTGGCGACAATCTCCCCCGCATCGAAAATCAGCCGGGGCTGACCCGCATCAACGGCTTGTATCGTCATGGGTACTTGCTGGCACCCGCCTGGATCGAAGAGGCGTTGCGCAGCGGGATATGGGCCCGGCAACATCAGGAGAAACCATGAACCAACCAACACAACACCGCACCCTGTCCGTCAGGGTCAACGGCCACCAGCACACGCTGGAAGCACCTGTCACGCTCGCACAGCTGATCCGGCAGCTGAAGTACGACACCCGCACGGGTGCGGTAGCGCTCAATCGTACGTTTGTGCCTGCAGATACCTACGACCGCGTCTGGGTACACGACGGGGACGACGTGGAGATTTTATCGCCGATGAGTGGAGGATGACCCTTGCAGCACTCGATCAGCCAGACACCACAAGGAGACGACATGAAACCGCCTGTTGATGCATCGACCAATTCCGACCCATGGCAGCTGGGCGGAGCGACATTTACCTCGCGCCTGTTGATCGGTACAGCCCTCTACCCCTCTCCCGCCATTATGACGGCATCGATTCGCGCTTCGGGAGCCGAGATCGTCACGGTTTCGTTACGACGTCAAGGGGTCAACCCCGAAGCAGGCGAATCGTTTTGGCGTATCATCAGTGATCTGGATGTGGCGGTTCTGCCCAACACTGCCGGATGCCATACCGCCCAGGAGGCAATCACTCTGGCCCACATGGCGCGAGAGCTCTTTCACACCAACTGGATCAAACTCGAAGTGATCGGCGATCCGTACAATCTGCAGCCCGATCCATTCGAAACAGTCAAAGCAGCACGGGTCTTGATCCAGGATGGATTTGAAGTCTTTCCCTACACGACTGACGATCTGGTTGTGGCCAGACAACTGGTCGATGCCGGGTGCCGTATCCTGATGCCCTGGGGATCGCCTATCGGATCAGGGAAAGGATTGATGAACCGCTACAATCTCATGGCGATACGCAATGCATTTCCGGATATGCCGATCATCATCGATGCCGGTATCGGCAAACCTTCGCACGCTGCTCTTGCGATGGAGTTGGGATTTGACGGTGTTTTGCTCAACTCGGCGGTGGCACTGGCGCACGATCCAGAAGCGATGGCACAGGCGTGCGCACTGGCGGTCAAGGCGGGTCGCCTCGGATACCGGGCCGGCCCGATGCAGGAGCGGGAGTTGGCAGCACCGTCGACCCCGACACTGGGTACGCCGTTTTGGCACCAGGATCCCGACGCCGGAGAGCGGTCATGATGGATCCTGCGCCCTTTCCGGATTGTGGCCCTTCTCCACTGGGCATCTACCCGATCGTCGATCGTGCCGACAAACTGGTGCCCCTGTACGAGGCCGGCATCACCACCGCACAACTTCGGGTCAAAGACCTGACAGGCGCTGCACTCAAAGCGGAGGCGCTTCAGGCCACAGCACTCTCGCGTACCTTCGGAGCCCGTCTGTTTCTCAATGACGCCTGGCAACTGGCACTCCAGATAGATGCCTACGGGGTCCACCTGGGTCAGGAGGACATACGTCGTGCCGATGTGGATGCTCTGCGTCGTGCCGGCATACGGTTGGGCATCAGCACCCATACCCCCGAAGAGATTGCATTCGCAGTGGCGTATCGTCCCTCCTATCTGGCCATCGGACCCATCTACGAACCGATCGCCAAACCCGTTGCGTACGACCCGGTAGGCCTGCAGCGTCTCAAGGCCTGGTCTGCTTCTCTTGCGACGCCAATCGTCGCCATTGGGGGCATCACCGAAGAGACCATTACCGGTGTGATCGACACCGGTGTTGCTGACGGCATTGCGATGATCTCTGCCGTACTTGATCGCAATGGAGCGATCGCACCAAAACGCGTGCGAGCGCTGATCCATGCGTGGAATCGGAGAACCTATGCAGACCCCGACCGTTCTGATCGTCGCCGGATTTGACCCCTACGGCGGCGCCGGCATCCTGGCCGACACCAAAACTGTCCATGCTTTAGGGGGGTATGCACTGGGTGTCGTGACGGCGCTGACGGCGCAAAACTCTCAGGGGGTGCAATCGGTAGAACCCGTATCAGCCGACACGGTTGTTCGGCAGCTGGAGGTGTTGCTTGAAGAGATTCGGGTCGACGCTGTCAAGATCGGCATGGTAAGCGATCCGGAGGTGATCGATGCGGTGGCCCACGTCATCCGGCGTCACCAGTTGACCAACGTTGTCCTCGACCCGGTACGCGTCAGCTCCAGCGGCATGCCACTGCTCCCGGATGATGCCATCGACGACCTGGCGCGCACACTGCTGCCACTGTGCCGGGTGGTCACACCAAATCTGGACGAAACCAACGCATGGCTGCGGGCTCAATATTCCGGTGCCGCAAGCGAGATCGACATGATGACGGCGGGTATGCGCGCCCTGGGGGCTTCCGCGATCCTGTTCAAAGGCGGTCACCTCTCTGGACCCGAAGCGATCGATACGCTGGTAGAGGCCGATGCGGTGTATCGTTTTCGTTCACCCAAAATTATCACAAACCACACCCACGGTACAGGATGCATCCTCTCCTCAGCAATCGCAACGCACCT
>CAZWMZ010000222.1:0-21745 GCA_964634965.1 uncultured Nitratifractor sp.
GTTACAATCACACAGATCGCAGGGGAGAAGCTGCTGGGAACGTTGCAGCGCACGATGTAGGCGAGCTTTGGATGCGGATGTAGACCGCTCGATACAACCAAGGATACAGAAGTGAACAGATGGACCGTTTGATTGAAAAACTGGACTTGACCGACTATGTCGCACGCTTGAGCGCACTGTTTGCCCGGCCCAAACCCATCGCGATGGAGGGGGATACGCATCAGCACATCCGATATATCCGTGCGCTCGAAACGGTCGATCTGCCTGAACCTCCTTCGGTCGAGGCGGTGGACGATCTGATCGCACGTTTGCGCAAGCAGGCGGTATTGTCGCTGGCAGAGATCTACCGTTTTGTTGTGATGATCGGTTTTCTCAACCGCTTCAAAGCCTTGACGTTGCAAGAGCCGCTTGCGGGCTGGCTGCGCTCGATCGAGATCCCCGAACCCATCACACCCATCGTTGCGGCTTTTACCGACGAAGGGATGATCAATCCCCAGATCGATCCGCGTTTGAGTGAGATCGAGCAGGCACTCGAGCACAACCGTCGCGCGACCAAAGAGCAGCTCCTGCGTCTGACACGCTCCTCGACACTCAACGACTACTTGATCGATACCCAAATCCATCTCTACAACGGCGAAGAGGCGTTGCTGGTGCGCGGTGGGTTTGCCGCGGTGCTCAAAGCCACCGTCATTGGACGCAGTTCGCAGGGCTACTTCTATGTTGTGCCACACGCAGTGCGCGATCTCAAAAGGCGCCGCGACGATCTCTACGAACGGCGCGAAGCGATCCTGTGGGAGTATGCGCAACGCTTTTCGGCGACGCTGCATACGTGGGTGCGTTTTTTGAGTTTTCTCGATGCGGCATTTGAGCGACTCGATCACTATCAAGCACGCGTACGCTTTGCCCGGATGCACGATACCCACTTTATCCTGCCGCAAAAAGGCCACCATGTACGGCTGCACGATTTTACCCATCCGGCGCTGCGCGATCCGGTGCCGGTAAGCCTCGAGATGACCCGACCGATCGTGCTGATTACGGGCGTCAATGCCGGTGGCAAGACCATGCTGCTCAAATCGATCCTCTCGGCCGCATGGATGGCACGCTATCTCATTCCGTTTCGGTGCGATCCGGCGCGTACAGAGGTGGGGAGTTTCAAAGGGATTGAGGCGATCATCGACGATCCGCAATCGGTGCGCAACGACATCTCGACCTTTGCCGGACGGATGGTGGCGTTCGGGCAGCTGTTTCGCCAGCGCGGGACGCTCGTCGGTGTCGATGAGATCGAGCTGGGAACCGATGCTGACGAAGCAGCAGCACTCTTCAAGGTGATACTCGATACCCTCAAGCAGCACGAGATGACCTTCGTGATCACCACCCACCACAAACGGCTGGCTGCCCTGATGGGGGATGATGAGGATGTTGAGCTGGTCGCCGCACTCTACGATGAGGCGCAGCGCCGCCCGACCTACACCTATCTGCAGGGAACCATCGGCAAGAGCTACGCATTTGAGACCGCACAGCGCTACGGCATCTCCGAGGCAGTGATCGAACGCGCGCGCATCTTTTACGGTGAGGACCAGGAGCGACTCGGAGAGCTGATCGAGCGCTCAAGTGCGCTGGAGCGTACCCTGCGTGCTCAGATCGCCGAGGTCGAACAGGCACGCGAAGCCGTGGCCAAAAAAGAGGCACACCTGGAGCGCCTTGAAGCACAGATGAAAGAGGAGCAGCGCAAAGTACTCGCAACATACGAAAACCGCTACAACGCCGCCACCAAACGCGCCCTGGCCGCCCTCAAAGCCAAGGAGTCAGCCGAAGGACGCCGCAAACTCAACGAAGCACATCGCCACAAGCAGCAGGCCCGTCCCAAACCCAAACCCATCGCCTACCAACCCAAAGCAGGAGAGGCGATCCTCTACCGTTCGCATCGAGGAGAGGTGCTCTCGGTCCGAACCCGCGAAGCTACGATCGTTGTCGATGGGATCAAGATGCACGTGCCATTGAGCGACCTTGCGCCCGCTACAACTCCGCCACCCAAGCCCAAACCCCCCAAAGCGCATGCGACGACGCAGGTCGATCGTTCGCGTGCACGTGTCTCGATCAAGCTGCTTGGGTTGCGTGCCGACGAGGCGATTGAGCGGGTAGAGGTCTTTCTCTCTGATGCACTTGTGCATGGATTGAGCGAAGTGGAGATTGTCCACGGAATGGGGACCGGCGCTCTGGCGAAACGGATCGGCGAATATCTGCGTACCCACCCCCGGGTCGAGCGCTACTACCGCCCAAAAACCAACCCCGGAGTGACGGTAGTGGAGTTGTAGGGTCGATTGTGGTATAATCGTCTCCAAAAAACCAAAGGAACCCCGTGAGTATCAAAGACGAAATTCAGCACGTCAAAGAGGAGCTTAGCAGCGATGAGAAGCTGCTTGAAAACGCCTTTAAGCTGGAGCGGCTGTACAAAAAATACAAATTCCTCATCTGGACCCTCGTGATTGTGATCGTGGCCGGATTTGGCGGCAACGCTGCCTGGAATGCATACCTCCAAAGCAAGCGCGATGCAGCCAACGATGCCTTTTTGACCCTGCAGCAGGATCCAAACAATCGTGCAGCGCAGGCAGCCCTGCAGGAGAACAACCCGCGCCTGTACGATCTCTTCCGCCTCTCACAGGCTGTGCACAATGGCTCCGGGGAGACCCTGGAGGCTCTGGCAGCCAACGCCGATCCGATGATTGCTGATTTGGCACGGTATCACGCTGCGGCTCTGCAGCAGAAGGCAGTGGATTCGATCTACTATCACGACTTTTCGCTCCTGGAAGAGGCTTACCTGCAGCTGAAGAAGGGCGACAAGGCTGCCGCCCGTGCCAAACTTGCCCTGATCCCCGAGACATCGCCGGCGGCTCGTATCGCCCAGCTCCTCAAGCACTACGCGGCGCAGTAGCGTGCCCAAATCGATCGACCCCAGTGCGATCCTCGATGCGTTTGACGAGTATCTCTCGGTAACGCGCGCACTGGATCTTGCGACGATCGAAGCGTATCTGCGCGATGTGCGTCAGCTCGAAGCATATACTTCCAAACCCTTGACACAGCTTGAGACACTGGATGTGCTCGCCTTCCTGGCGCAGTTTGACAACAAACGCACGCTCAATCGCAAACTCTCCTCGATCAATGTTTTTTTTGATTTTTGCCATCAAAACGACTGGAGCGACGCTGTCGTTCGGATCCCCATGGCGCGCATCGGGAAAGCGCTCCCAAAATACCTCACACACGATGCCATTCTCGCCGGACTTGCTGGCATCGATCGTTCTACCTTTTTGGGCAAGCGCGACTATGCGTTGATTCTCTTTTTGTATGCCAGTGGAGCGCGCATCAGCGAGGCGCTGTCGGTCGAGCGAAGCGACCTGCGCGACGGATGGTTGACGATCCGATATGCCAAAGGCCAAAAGGAACGTATGGTTCCCATCGCCCCCAGAGCAATCGAGGCAATCGAAGCCTATCTTGCAGACGCAGATATGCGCACGTCGGCTTTGTGGGTCAACTATCGCGGTGAACCGCTCAGCCGTGTCTCAGCCTACAAGATCACCCGCAAATACCTCGGTGTCTCACCGCACGTTCTGCGTCACTCGTTTGCATCGGCGCTGATCGTGGGCGGGGCGGATCTGCGGGTGGTTCAGGATCTGCTGGGGCACCGTTCGCTGGTGACAACCCAGATCTATACGCACATTCAGCAGCGTCATCTTCAGGAGACCGTCTATCGCCACCATCCGCTCAGGGGGTCGGCATGAGAGAGGCTGTCGATCGGTTGCGTCAGGAGGGGATCGTGTGCCAAAAGCTTGAGACGGTTTCGCTCGCGGCACTTGGGTCGCGCAAACGGATCGACCTCTATCTGGGGGTGGATCTGGATCGGTATTATTGCAGCGTCTGGCATGTACGCAAGCGGTCGCGTGTTGTGCAGAAAGAGGTGCGGGAGTGGCTGGCATTGCACGCCAGGCTTGAAGCGCATACCGATCGAACGATTCGCAAGCGATATGTGTGGATTGAAGCCCCTCTGTGCTCCAAAGCCAAAGCGCTTCTGGAGACCGAGGGATGGAAGGTGCTGGTGGATTAACTGTTGGCTTTTTTGTACTCCAGAATCATGTGGTAGGCCTCATCTTTGAGGCGCAGTTTCTCTTTTTTGATCTCTTCGATCTCCAGGTCGCTCAGGTGCAGGCGTCCTTCGTCGGCATCTTTAGCTTTCTGGTCCAGCTCGTTGTGTCTTTCGAAGATTTTGGCGAAATGAGCGTTTTGTTGTTTGAGGATCGAGATCTCTTCGCGGTATTCGTGCAGCATGGTGTTACTCCTTGGATTGGTGATGTAGATTTCTCTAATTGTATCGCGTTTGGCGTTAAAAGCGGGTTTCACCAAAGCACACAATGGCTTTTTGGCCCGCATCTTCTCACGCCATGAGGTGCTCTGTTTATGTGATGCGGGTTCAGGTGCGATATTCGGCGTTGATCTTGACGTAGTCGTAGCTCAAGTCGCATCCGTATGCGGTAAAGTCTCCCGACCCCATACCCAGATCACACGTAACGGTAAAGCTGGAACGTTGCATGATCGCATTTGCAGCCTCTTCACGCTGGGGGTCGAGTTGACGGTGTTGCGCATCGTAGATCAACAGATCGTCGTATCGGATCACGAGGCGCTCTTCGTCGCACGCGACGCCACTTGCACCGATGGTTGAGGCGATGCGACCCCAGTTGGGATCCTCACCAAAAAGGGCGGTTTTGACCAGCAGCGACTGACTCAGCGCCACAGCGGCTCTGCGCGCCTCTGCCTCGCTGGCAGCTCCAGTGACCTCAAAGGCAACCACCTTTGTTGAGCCTTCACCGTCGCGCAGAATCATCATGGCCAGATCGAAGAGCATTTCTTGGAGCGCCGCTGCAAATGCTGCGCGATCATAGGCGCCCGATTTGCCATTGGCCAGCAGCATCACGGTGTCGTTGGTTGACGTATCGCCGTCAACGGAGATGCGGTTGAATGAGCGATCCGTCGCATCGGTCAGCAGTGAGCGCATCTCGCTTTCAGGAATCGCTGCATCGGTCACGACAAAGCAGAGCATGGTGGCCATGGCCGGATTGATCATGCCTGCTCCTTTGGCGATGGCCGCAAGGCGAAAGGATGTACCGTCGGGCAGGATGACTTCACAGGCCCGCTCTTTTTTGAAGGTATCGGTTGTCAGGATCGCACGTGCAGCCGCATCGGAGTTTTTTGCCTCAAAATCCCATCGATCAAATGCTGTGACGATCTGTTGGACCGGCAGGCGGTAGCCGATGACGCCGGTGGAGCTCATGATGGGGTTGGTGACGGTGTACCGGGACGCAAGGGCGTCCATGATCGTATCGATGTCGCGTATGCCCGCTTCGCCAGTCATGGCGTTGGCATTTTTGGCGTTGATGAGGAGAAAATCGGTTTGAAACCCTTCGGGGTAACGTCGAAAATGACGAATGGGAGCAGCCGGAAAACGGTTGGCCGTAAAGAGCGCCTCCACATTGCACAGCACATCGCTGCGGATGAACGCTACGTCTCCGTCGGGATCGGACGAACCGCTGTTGGCCGGATTGGTTCGCATCCCGACATTGACACCGTCACAATAAAATCCATCAACCGTACTCAAACCTCCATCGATTGGGTTCAGGGTATAATCGCTCATCGGCATCTCCTTTTCGTTGCTTGTGGGATATTGGGGCCTGGTTCTGGTCGCCAATACGCCGTCTAGGATACTGACTTTTTGTGCTGATCATCATGGGGGCTGGAGCCTGCAATGGCCCAGATGATCCATGCGATGCCCAGCAGAATCATTGGCAGGCTCAGCAGTTGACCGGTGGTCCAGGGGAGCGATGTGGTGTAGTCGGCCTGGCGGGTTTTGAAATACTCCAGCGCAAAGCGGCTCCCAAAGAGCAGCACCAGAAAAATCCCCGGCAATATGCGGGCAGAAAAGGCCGGTCGGGTGCGCAGATAGATCAGCAGCAGCACGACAAAAATCAGCAGATAACTTATCGCTTCGTAGAGCTGCACCGGATGACGGGGAAGGGCATCGATGCGGCTAAAAATCACCGCCCACGGCACATCGGTCGGCAAACCGAGAATCTCGGAGTTGAAAAAGTTGCCGATGCGCACCGAGGCTGCGACAATCATACCGGGAATCGTCAGGCGCGAAAGGAGCCAGATGTAGGAGAGTCCGCGCGTACGGGCATACCAGTAGAGCACGACCATCATGCCCAGCATTCCTCCGTGGCTGGCCAGGCCGCCCTTCCAGACCTTGAGGATCTCAAGCGGGTGACTCAGGTAGTAGTCGGGCTGATAGGCCAGGCAGTGCATCAAGCGCGCGCCGACGACCGTGCCCAGCAGAGAGAGCAGCAACAAGTTGTCCAGATCATCCGCGGGGATCTTTTCGCGTCGAAAGATCCATCGCAGCAGTGCCATCCCGATAAAGAACGAACCGACAAAAAAGAGACCATACCATCGCAACTGAAACGGCCCCAGGTGCAACAGGATCGGATCGGCACTCCAGACAAAATGATCCACGGCGCTACTCATTGATGGCTGCTTTGATGTGGGCGGCCATTTCGGTGATTTTGGCGATCTTGTGTGTGGGGGTGAGCCGATCATCGAGCAGCACCTGCACAAAGGCCGATCCAACGATCACGCCATCAACCCCTTTGGCTTTGGCTTTGGCGGTCGCTTCGTTGACACCAAACCCCACATAGACTGGTGTATCGGTGTGGTGGCGAATCTGCGCGATGATCTCCGAGAGATCCTCACTTTGCGCGCTGCCGGTGATCCCGGCATAGGCGACGAGATAGAGAAATCTGCGCGCGCCGGAAGCGATCATGGCGATGCGCTCAGGCGTATCGGTCGGCGCGATGAAATCGATCAGATCGAGACCGGCCGCTTCGATCGCGGGTCGGTAGGGTCGTGCCTCTTCGTGCGGCAGATCGGGGATGATAAAGCCGCGCACCTGCGCCTGAGTCGCCTGTGCGATAAAGTGCTCCATCCCTTTGTGGTAGAAGGGATTGAAATAGCCCATCCAGAGTGTATCGATCATCGGTGCAATTTCGCGCGAGATCTCGAAGAGATCCTGCAGGCGAAAACCGTTTTTCAGTGAGAGGAGATTGGCCTGCTCGATGACCGGTCCATCAGCAACCGGATCGGAAAAAGGCATCCCCAGCTCCAGCGTATCGACGCCCGCCTCGTGCAGCGCCAGCGCCAGATCAACGGTAAAATATTTGTCGGGAAATCCGGTCGTCACATACGCCACAAGCCGCTTCATGCCGCCCCTTTGGTATTTGAGGTTGTGGTATTATACATTTTTTAGATAAAATGAGACACCCAATCACCTCAACAAAAAGGCGGTTCTGGATATGAGCATCCATACCCCTGCAATCGACAAAAACGTCACGGTCAACACCGTTCGCGCCATGAAGGGCAAAGAGCCGTTTGTCATGATCACCGCATACGACGCGCTCTTTGCCGGTCTGTTTGACGGCGAAGTGGAGATGATCCTCGTCGGTGACAGTCTCAATATGAGTTTTCTTGGCAGACCCGATACGCTGAGTGCGACGATGGATCAGATGATCTACCACACGCAAGCAGTGTGCAACGGCGCAACGCGGCCGTTGATTGTGTTTGATATGCCCTTTGGATCGTATCTCGATCCCGACATGGCTCTGCGCAATGCAGCACGCGTCTATCGTGAAACCTGTGCGCAAGCGGTCAAGATCGAGGGAGGTGCCGACAAGGCCGAAACGGTGCGCACCCTGAGCGCTCACGGTATCGCCGTCGTAGCCCATATCGGCCTGATGCCCCAGTCGGTGCGCGCCGAGGGGGGCTACAAGATCGTCGGCAAAGACGAAGCAAGCATCCAGCAGCTCCTCGAAGATGCCCGCGCGCTCGAAGATGCCGGTGCCTTTGCGATGGTGCTCGAAGGGATGAAGAGCGAAGCGGCCCGGCGCATCACCGAAGCGCTCTCGATCCCCACCATCGGCATCGGTGCGGGCAATGTCACCGACGGGCAGGTGCTGGTCTGGAGCGATATGTTTGGGTTTTTTGAAGCGTTCAAACCCAAGTTTGTCAAACGTTACCTCGAAGGGGCCGACCTCATTCGTGCTGGACTTGAACGCTACCGCGATGAGGTCAAATCCCGTGCCTTTCCCGATGCGGCACACAGCTACTAAGCGGCAAAGGGGGATCGATGGAGCGGATGGTAGAGATCGAGCGATTTGAGGGGGAGAGCGCCTACGAAATCTCGTTGCGGCCCGATTCGTGGGAGGAGTACATCGGGCAGGAGAAAATCAAAAAGAACCTCCGAGTCTTTATCGAGGCAAGCAAACGTCGCGATGAGGCGCTCGACCATATCCTCTTTTTTGGCCCGCCAGGCCTGGGCAAGACAACCCTGGCCAACATTATCGCCGCCGAGATGGGGGTCAACATCAAGACCACGGCCGCACCGATGATCGAAAAATCGGGCGATCTTGCAGCACTCCTGACCAACATCGAAGCGGGCGACATCCTCTTCATCGACGAGATCCACCGCATGAGTCCGGCGATCGAAGAGATCCTCTACCCGGCGATGGAGGATTTTCGGCTCGATATCATCATCGGCAGCGGTCCGGCAGCCCAGACGGTCAAGATCGATCTGCCGCGCTTTACCCTCATCGGCGCGACTACGCGTGCCGGGATGCTTTCGCATCCGTTACGCGAGCGGTTCGGGATGCACTTTCGGATGCAGTTTTATGCTCCCGACGAACTGGCCGTCATCGTTGACAAAGCGGCCCAGAAACTTCGCAAACCGACGCAGCCGGATGCTGCACAGGAGATCGCCCGTCGCTCGCGCGGAACACCGAGGATTGCGTTGCGGCTGTTGCGGCGGGTGCGGGATTTTGCTGAGGTGGCCGACGAAGCGGAGATTGCGCTGGAGCGTACCCGTTACGCCCTCGATGAGCTTGGCGTCAACGACATCGGATTTGACGAACAGGACCTGCGTCTGCTCGAGCTCCTCGTCTCCAACAAGGGCAAACCGATGGGGCTGAGCACCATCGGAGCTGCCCTGAGCGAAGATGAAGGAACGATCGAAGATGTGCTCGAGCCCTATCTGATCGCCAATGGCTACATCGAGCGCACCGCCCGCGGACGGGTCGCGACACCCAAAACATACACCCTGTTTCGTCTGACACCTCCGCCGATCGACCCAGGAGGATTGTTTGGATAGAAGCACCGGAATTGTCTTGATGCTGTTTGGTGTCGCGGTATGGGCGGCGTTTAGTATCTATCAGCCTTTTATGCTCTCGATCAGTGTCGCAGCGTTGCTGGTGATGGCGACTTCCAACCTGACCACCTATCTGGTGGCCCGACTTGGCTCCAATCGCTGGGGAACGCTGGTGATGGTGATCCTGCTTTCGGCATTGATGGTGGCGCCGATAATCTATGTGGCTACGACCGGTGTGGCGTACATCAGCCAGATTGATCAGGCCGCCATCCACCATATCGTCGCCAAGATCAAAGAGTTCACCCACGACATTCCGTATGTTTCAAGCTGGGTCGACGAGTACCTTCAGGGAGACAAAATTGCCGGCTACATCAAGGGCGCGTCGGTCTACATCACCAAAATGGGCGGCAAGGGAATTGGTTTTCTCAAAGAGGTGGGGCTGGTTATCGTTTTTTATGCGGTGATCAACTACTACAGCGAACGCTTTTTTGCCCTGATTCAGTCGCTTCTGCCCGTCTCGCTTGCCTGGAGCGAAAAGATGATCAATGATGTCGCCTCGACGATGGAGGTGGTCTTCTACTCGATCGTCGTTACGGCAATCTTCGAAGGGTTTCTGTTCGGGATCTTTATCAGTTACTTTGGCTTTAATGGGTTGGCTTTTGGAGTGATCTACGGCTTTGCCTCTTTGATTCCGGTTGTGGGCGGAGCAATCGTGTGGGTACCCCTGTCGCTCTATGCCTGGAGTGAGATCGACAATCAAACCGCCTTGACCATTGCGCTCTATTCGGTGATCGTCATCTCGATCATCGCCGATACCTTTGTCAAGCCGATCATCATCAAAGTGATCAAAGAGGATCTCCTCAACAACACCACCAATATCAATGAGTTTGTGATCTTCTTTTCGATATTGGCAGGCATGGGGAGCTATGGATTCTGGGGGATGATTCTAGGACCGGCGATCACGACGTTTCTCTTCGCTGCCGCCAAGATCTACATCGAGTACAATGCAGCGCAACGCAGTGCGGCAGGTGCGCCAACGGTCCGGAGTGAGGAGCATGCTCCCTCCGAAGAGGCATAGGCATCAATCGAGATAGTTGTCGCGCTTCATCTCGCGCTCTTCGACATATTCGCGATAGAGCAGGGCACTTCCAACAACCGCGACGACAATCACCGCTGCGGTGATGCTGGTCTTGATAAACACCTCCCACGAAATGCTCTCACCCCACAACCAAACGAGGGCAAAAATGGCATAGGCGATCAGAATGATGCCGGTTACAATGCTGGCGATTTTCATGGCGTTCATAGGCTTTCTCCGTGTGAAGTATGGGTTTGACGGCGCTTGAGGATGACGACGTATCCTTCGCGCTTCCAGAAAAGCAGCATGCGTCGAATGTCTTTCTCCATCGTGACTACCTCCCACCCCTCGGTGGCGTTGGCATTGAGAAATTCGGTAAAGCGGAGCGGGTTGATCTTGGATTGACCCAGCAGGAGCGACCCAAGCATCCCCTCCTGATAGATGACGACTTTGTACTGTTCCATGGTGTAATCTCCTCTCAAAAAGGGGTATTATACCCAATTTTGGGATTTGGGCTTTAGCATTATCCATCCTGTGGTATTATACACTATCATGAAGGGTTGCCTCTGAGCCCAAATCTCGAAAGAGAATGCTTCGGCTCGTATTCAAGTTTTGGGATTTGGGCTGAGGCATCCAGACATTGGAGTGCGTATGAAGATATTGATTATCGAAGATGATCCCGAATTGTCGATGATTTTGAGCAGTTACCTGAAAAAATACGACATGGAGGTTTTGCAGGCCGAAGATCCCTATCTGGGGCTTTCGCTTCTGACGCAAAATGAGATCGATCTGGTGATTTTGGATCTGACGTTGCCGGGGATGGATGGACTGGAGGTGGTCGAGAAGATTCGAGCCGAGTCGGATGTGCCCATCATCATCTCTTCGGCGCGCGACGACATTACCGACAAGGTCGTAGGATTGGAGCGCGGAGCGGATGATTATATGCCCAAACCCTACGACCCGCGTGAGCTGGTGACCCGCATCAAAACGATTTTGCGCCGAACCGGCTCCAATCGCAGCAGCAAAGAGAGCGAGCCCGAAACGATCTTTGAGGTCGATACCAAGGGGCGGGTGATTCTCTTTCGTGGGCGACCGCTCGATCTGACCGCAGCGGAGTTTGATGTTCTCTCTTTGTTGGTCCAGCACAAAAACGGTTCGGTTTCGCGCGAGCAGCTCCTCTACGAAAGTGAGCACATCGACGATGAGAGCTCGATCAAAAACATCGATGTCATCATCAGCCGCATTCGCCACAAAATTGCTGAGATTGACAGCGAACATGTTTACATCAAACCGGTGCGCGGTGTAGGGTATCTGTTGACCGATCGGGTCTAAAAGGGGTTACGTGAAACACATATCGGTCACGACCTTTATCCACATTCTCTTTACGACGGCGTTGGCGATTTTGGTTGCGACGCTGGTCTATTTTGTCTCCAACAGTCTGCGCAAAGACCAGGATACCGAGATTACCCGTTACAAATTTCTGGCCGAGTCACTGGCGGTCAACCTGCTCAAAGACCCTCCTCAAAGCAAAGTCAATAAGTTTATGAACAAATTTCACCTCAAACTGATTACACCGGAGAAGGTTCAGCCCCAGATCGAAAAGAAGGGCGAGACGGTGATGATCGTCGGCGACCCTGAAGCGCCGGACGTGCGGGTCTTTACGTTGCGGACCGAACCGTCATGGTTGCACAAGCTGCTCAACATTCCGCGCCAAAAGATCTATTATATCTACGTCGATATGCCCGGGTACCGCATGATGCTGATCGACGATCAGCAGCGCAGCCGCATGATCGACATCGTAACGCTTGTGGGGGGCGTGCTGTTTGTGCTGCTGCTGGCACTCTACTACATGGTCCTGGTCAAACTCTACCCGCTCAAGCGTCTTCATCGCCAGATCGAACGTTTTGCTGCCGGAGAGATGAACATCAAGATCGCCTACGACAGCCACGATGAGATCGGGCGCATTGCGCGCAGCTTCGACAAGGCGATCGGCCACATTCACCAGCTCATGAACTCCAAAAACCTCTTTATGCGCAACATTATGCATGAGCTCAAGACCCCCATTACCAAAGGTCGCATTGTTGCCGAGACGATCGAGGATGAGACCGCCAAAGGATTTTTGATCAAAGCTTTTGAGCGGATGAATGAGCTCATCTCCGATTTGGCCGATGTGGAGCGGATCACCATGTACGATTTCAAACCCGACATCGATGATCTCTTTTTGCAGGATGCAGTCCATCGCGCCGAGCGGATCCTGCTGGCCGATCCGGAGCGCTACACGATCCGTGTAAGCGACCGACCGATTCGCACCGACATCAAGCTGCTTGCGCTGGCCCTGAAAAATCTGATGGACAACGGGATCAAATACAGCCCCGATCGGCACGTCACCCTTCAGAGCGTAGGCAATCGCCTCGAGATTCGCTCCAAAGGCGATCCTCTCAAGGAGCCTCTGGCCTACTACGTCGAACCGTTTTCGCAGGACGAAAAGCGCTCCAGCGGTTTCGGTCTGGGGCTCTATATTGTCAACAGCATTCTGGACAAACTCGGTTATCCTTTTCGATACAGTTACGATCGTACTCGAGGAGAAAATGTCTTTTCGATCGTGATCAACGATTGAGAGACAATCAGATATATCCCTTGGGTTCCCGGGCCGGTTTGGCCAATTCGATGGTCCAGTAGTGGACATAGGTGCTGCTGTCGTTGTGATCGTGTGCAAGGCCCATTTCGGTCACATTGGCATCCATGAGACGCTTGCAGGTGACGGGTTCGGCAAGCCAGGCATCTACCGCGTCGTCGAGCGTGTCGTAGTCTCCTCCCGCAAGGACGTTTTGACGCGCAACGGAATAGAGGTAGTCGTTGGTCAGCAGGCGTTCACCGACGCTGCTGGGATGTCCAAGGTGGTTGACCCGGGCCGTGTGGTCGCTCGGGCCGCCTGTGCCCCGCTCAGTGATATTGCCTTCGGTTATGCTCATCATATCGGCATTGTGTTCGGCGGCCGCTGCATGGAGTTTATCGCTCCAGTTGAGATCCCCAACGGGCCCCAGGACCACGCCGGAGTCGCATGTGCGCTGCTGTTGGCGTACCTGGTTGATCTTTTGGAGATAGCGTTCGTATGTTGCCTGTGAAAGCTTTTCGACCGGATAGGGGTCCACCACAAATTTGGATCCCTTGTTGCCTCCGCAACCGCTGGCACCGATCAGCATGCCCAAAAAAATTGTTCCCAAAATCACTCGGTTTTTCATGGTACCCTTCCTTGTTTTCAAATGATTCGATAAAAAAGTTTTAGAAAGTATAACACAATTTATACGATTTTACGCTCCAGTGTCGGCATGAGGCGGGTGGTCATCTCGTAGCAGATCGTGCCAAAATGGCTGGCGGCCTGGTGGGCGTCGTCCATGATGCAGACGGTTTTGCGATCGCCTTCGAGCGAGACGAAATCCATCGAAACGCGCCCGAGGATCGGCAGCCCCTCGGCCGTTACGTACGGATCGTGCGCATCCCCGCGGGGCCAGCCGTCTCCGTAGCCGATGTCATACGTCGAGACCGTCATCGCCGCAGATGCGGTACCATCTCCGCCGTAACCGATTCGCGCACCCGCATTCAATCTTCGGGTCGAGACTCGCTGCGCATGCAACGCAAGAACCGGCCGCAGCTTGATCCGATCGTACGGTTTGGGCAAAGTGTTGTACCCATATATCGCGATCCCCACACGCGCAATCGCTTCGTCAAAAGTGTTTGCGCGCAACAAGGCTGCTGAATTGTGGCTGTGAAAACGTACCGATTCAAATCCCGCTTTTCTGACGCGCTCTTTGACTGCATCAAAGCGCTTTTTTTGCCACATCAGTTCGCTGCTGAGCAGATCGGCGCTGCGGTAGTGGGTCATGACGCCGATCAGGTTTAAGCCTTGCGTACGTATCTGCTCCAGCGCTCCGTCAAGCTCCTCCATTGCGATGCCGTTGCGGTGCATGCCGGTATCGACTTTGAGTTCGATACGTGCGGTCGGGTCGATCGTTTCGAGTTGGCGCAAGTCGGTGACGGCAAAGGAGAAGCGCTCATCGTAAAACGGTTCGCCATTAAGGATCAGGATCTGCCGAAACCAGGGTCGGATCGTGCGTGCCTCCGCTGTCGAGATCACGACAGCCTCTGCGATCCCCCACTCGGATGCCAGCTGCGCCATGATCTCCAGCCCGTGGCCGTAGGCGTTGTCCTTGAGGACGACGGCGAGGCGCTCTTTTGAGCCCGCTTTTATCGCCAATTGGCTAAGATTGTGAAAAAAATTTGCTTTGTTGATCGTAATGAATGCCATGAAAAGGATTATACCAAAACGATGAGAAAAGTTCGCGCCGAATGGGAACCGCACAATGTTGTCCTGATGGCATTTCCGCACGAAGAGACCGACTGGGCTCGTTATGAGGCGTGGGAGGTGGTCACCGCACCGTTTGTCCGTACGGCGCAGGCGATCGCCTACTACCAGATGGTCTACATGCTCACCCGCGATGCCGCCGCGATCAAACCGCTCTTTTGCAGCACGACCAACATTATCTTTATCGAGGTTGAGTATGACGATACCTGGACGCGTGATTATGGTGCGATCAGTATCGAAGAGGATGGACAAAACAAGCTGCTTGATTTTACCTTCGACGGCTGGGGCGGCAAGTTTGAAGCGGCCAGAGACAATGCCATCAATGCACGGCTTGCCTCCAAGGGTTTTTTGGGCGGCACGCCACTGGAGCGGATCGACTACGTTCTCGAAGGAGGATCGATCGAGAGCGACGGTGCGGGGACGATTTTGACAACATCGTCGTGTCTGTGCCACCCCAACCGTAACGGCGGACTCGACACAAAGAGGGTCGAAGAGCATCTGCGGGAGTATCTCGGTGCTCAACGGGTGCTGTGGCTCGATCACGGTATGATCCTCGGCGACGACACCGATGGACATATCGATACGCTGGCACGTTTTGTCAAACGCGACACCATTGCCTATGTCACCTGTGAGCACCCCGACGATCCTCACTACGAACCGCTCAAAGCGATGGAAGCACAGCTGCAAACGTTTCGTACCCTCTCGGGCGATCCGTACACCCTCGTACCTCTGCCCATGCCCGCACCCAAATACAGTGCCGATGGCCGACGCCTGCCGGCAACGTATGCCAATTTTCTCATCACCAACGGTGCGGTAGTCTATCCGACCTACCAGGATCCAAACGATAAAAAGACAGGGGAGATTCTCAAGGGGCTCTTTCCCGATCGGGAGATCATCCCCATCGGTGCGATGCCCTTGATCGAAGAGGGCGGCAGCATCCACTGTTCGACGATGCCGTTGGCCTTTTAGGGGATTTGGGTGTAGATTAGGGTTTGCGGTATTGGGCCAAGTTTGGGTACACTATCGGTATGAAAAGTGCATTGATTCAGCAAACATTTCACGACAATCGCGCAGACACGATCGACCACACGGTTGCGCAGATTGCCCGAGCTTCAGAGGCTGGAGCCGACCTGGTCGTCTTGCAGGAGCTGCATCAGAGTGAATATTTTTGCCAGAGTGAAGATCCCCGTTTTTTCGAATATGCCGATCATTTTGAGTCCGAGAAGCTCTTGTGGGGTGATGTCGCCAGGCGCTACAACGTCGTGCTGGTAACATCGCTGTTCGAAAAGCGCGCGCCGGGACTTTATCACAACACCGCCGTGGTATTTGAGCGCGACGGTTCTGTTGCGGACTTCTATCGCAAAATGCACATTCCGGACGATCCAGGCTTTTATGAAAAGTTCTACTTCACCCCCGGTGACCGGGGTTACGAACCGATCGATACATCGGTGGGACGACTGGGCGTGATGATCTGCTGGGACCAATGGTATCCCGAAGCGGCACGCATCATGGCACTCAAGGGAGCCGAGGTGCTCATCTACCCCACTGCCATCGGCTGGTTTGAGAGTGATTCCGAGGAAGAAAAGGCCCGCCAGCGTGAGAGCTGGATCGCAGTTCAGCGCGGTCACGCCATCGCCAACGGTTTGCCGCTCATCAGCTGCAATCGTGTTGGTTTTGAACCTGACCCCTCGGGGGTTTTGGAGGGGATTCGCTTTTGGGGCAGCTCCTTTGTCTGTGGTCCCCAGGGAGAAATCATCGCCCAGGCCGATACGCAGAACGAAACGATCCTCTATGCTGAGATCGACCCCCGTCGGACCAAAACCGTCCGTGATATCTGGCCGTTTCTGCGCGATCGACGCATTGAGACCTACGGTTGCATATTGCAACGCTATTGCGATGCATCGGGCAGAAAACTCTAAGCCACTTTGGATACGATAGCGCTCACAATACATAACAAGCGCACCTCAAGAAACCGGTCGCACCCGCAGTGGACTGTTTTTTGTTTTGTGAGGTGCCTCTGATAAGGATTCCCTATGTCGATGACCATCACCCCTGTCCAAAAAGGGCAAGCCGTCTCTTTTGCCAACCCGCCCAAAGCTTTTTACGATGCCATTGGCGGCGAAGAGGGCATGCGCGAACTGATGTACGATTTTTACGATCGAATCTATGAGAGCACCATCGCCCACTATTTCCCTCAGGACGAAGAGGCGTTTGAGGAAGTCAAGGTCAAAAACAGCAAATTTTTCATCCAGATTTGCGGTGGCCCCAAGGTGTATGAAGCGGAAGCAAAAGGGATGGATCTTAACGAATACATGATCCGCGTGCACGATGATTTTTCGATCACTGAAAAATCGCGCATCGAGTGGCTGGGTACCATGCGCGAAGCCCTCGAAGCCAAAGCCGCGCATGTCGATCCCAAATGGGTCGAAGAGTTTTGGGCGTATCTTGAGGCCTTTTCCAAGCTCACCGTCAACACTTTCGACGACGGAAGCACCTATTATGCCGCTTATACTCAGGCACAAGAGGAGCGTTAACCTGCGCCCTTTTTGCTTCGACCCAGTTGTCGTCTCGATCCGCGCACGAGGTTCGTATCGTTTGCAACGATCGAAAAGGCTGTGCTGCAGTAAGTGGAAAGCGATTGCAGATTTATGGGCAACTTAAGGGCATCTCTAAAAATACTATGACCTGAGTACCCGCTGCTGCCACCACAAAAATGCAAACATCAGTCCGGGGGTCTTTGCGGTGTTTTCGTCGTAGATGAATGCCTCTGCCTCTGCGACGGGCAGCTCGATCACTTCGATCTGCTCCTGGTCGATTCCGCCACCCTGGCCGATATGCATCGCTTCATCCACTTCGGCATAGTAGAGCGTCTGACGGCTGCCGGCAAAGCCTACAGAGGTGTGAAAACTCGTGATCCGCTCAATCGCTTCTAGGGGCACATCGTAACCGCACTCTTCGAAGATCTCTTCACGGGCGATCTGCTCGGTGGAGGCTTCCTTGTCGATCAGTCCAGCACACAGCTCGACCGTCTCACCGTTTCCGTTGTTGAGATAGACGGCCGGCCGGAACTGGCGCACCAGCACAAATGTTTTGTGTTCGCGATGGTAGATCAGGACAGCCACACTGTCGTATGCTTCGACGACTTCCCAGTCTTTGGCGATGCCATCCTGACGATAGGTGGCCAAAAAAGCCTGAACATAACGCGGTTGTGTGAGCGGTTGCAGTGCAAAATCGGTGATCATGATCTTCTCCTTTTGCTTCTACTGTTGGATCAAAAGAACCCTGGCCAATCCAAGGAACGCAAAGAACCCCACCATATCGGTGACCGTGGTCAGCAATACTGAGCTGGCGATGGCCGGATCGATTCCGGCGCGTTTGAGCCCCAGAGGGATCACCGCACCGAAGAGACCGGCAAAGAGCAGGTTGATCACCATCGCCAGCGCGATGACGATCCCCAGCCGGCCGTCGCCAAACCACATCATCGCTACGAGTCCCATGACCACGGCGAAGAGTACGCCATTAAGAAGCGACACAATCACTTCGCGGAAGATGGCGCTTTTGGCCTCGTGCCAGCTCAGTTCGCCCAGAGCAATCTGGCGCACCATAACCGTCAGCGATTGTGTACCGGCGTTGCCTCCCATCGAGGCGACGATTGGCATCAGCACCGCCAGGGCGACATACGCCTGGATGGTTTGATCAAACAGGCCGATCACCAGTGAGGCCATGATGGCAGTGATGAGGTTGATCCCCAACCAGATGGCACGTTTGCGGGTGATGCTGGTGATCTCCTTGTCCTCTTCGGTCTCGTCGTCCACCCCGGCCATTTTGTAGATCTGGTCGGTGGCACGCTCTTCGATGATGTCGTAGACGTCGTCCGAGGTGATTCGGCCGATCAGTTTGCCGTGCGCGTCGGTTACGGGCAGGACGACCAGGTCGTAGTCTTCGAAGAGTTTGATCACGTCGTCGATTGAGTCGCTGGCCCGTACCGACTGGATCATCTTGTGCTGCTCTCCAAAATAGTCCCGAAACGTTCGATCAAAATCGAGGGTAATCAACTCTTCAAACGAGATCGCGCCGATCAGGAATCCAAACGCATCGACCAGAAAAACCTGATAGACGTTGTCGAGTTCCCCCTCGGCTTTGAGGTGACGCAATCGGGCGATTGCGTCGGCGATCTTTTCGTCCAGCTCGGCACGAAACAGCTCGGTCTGCATCAACGATCCGGCTTCGTTGTCGTCGTAATTTTTAAGCCGTTCGATGTCTTCGAGATCCTCTTCGTCGAGATTGGAGCGGATCTCCTGCTCCTTGGCCTCGTCGATATCCTCGATGTCCTGCATCAGGTCAACAGCGTCGTCCGAGTCGAGTTCGTCGACGACTTCGACCAGTTTGGGAACCGAGAGGGTTTCCAGCGCATCGTCTTTGATGTGTTCGGGCAGCTCAAGGAGGATCGCCCCCAGATGCTCTTCTGGAATGCGCTGGATGTAGGCCAGATAGGATTCGACACCCTCTTCGTGGTAGATCTGGCGCAGGATACGAGCAATCTCGTTTTCGTGGTGGTGCTCAAAATGCTCCGCATGTTCGAGCAGGCGTGCCAGCAGCGCTTTGCCCTCTTCGAGGTGGATGGTATCAGCCATGATGGATCTCCTTGCTTTGGGTGCGGTTGGTGTCGATGGAGCGGACCGGAATGCTCAACGATCCGGTGTCCAGCCAGCGATACGGATGACGGGTTGGATGCTGAATCAACTGTTCGAGCTGGCGCCGGATCTGAAGCGCTTCGGGAATCGCAACGGTTCGGGTCCTGGTGACCGTATAGGTTTTAAGCACCGTATGTTTGCGCTGGACGGTTCGGGGTTTTCTGACTCCTTTTTTGGCGATGTATTTGAGCGGATCAACCGGTACGCCGTGACGATAGAGCCCCAGATGCAGATGCGGACCGGTGCTGCGACCCGTGTTGCCTGTGCGACCGATGATGCTGCCCCGCTGTACGCGCTCGCCAGAATGCACGGTGATGCGGCTCATGTGTCCGTAGAGCGATACCCATCCGTTGCCGTGATCGATCTTGACTGCCTTGCCGTAGCCCCCCTTCCAGCCGGCGAATATCACTTTGCCACTGTTGATCGCCCGCAGGGGGGTACCGGTCGGAGCGCCAAAATCGACTCCGTGGTGCGGCAGATATTTTTTGAGAATAGGGTGCCATCGACGATGCGAAAAGCGCGACGTGATGCGTACCCGATCCAGCGGCATTCGAAACGTTTTTGGTTGAATGTTTTGGATCGTGGTGTAGGTAAACGGTCGCTTCTCGGTCGTCTTGTATCGTTCGGTACGGTGGGTGGTATGGCGCACGGTTCCGTTGCGGTCGCGATAGGCAAAATGGGCTTGACCCCGGACAGTAATCAGCGCAGCCTCTATGCGCGGCGCTCCCACTGGATACCCCATGTATTCGGCCTGCGTGTAGAGAAAGGCCACCCGATCTTTGGGCTGCAGATGCCGAAACAGATCCGCATCCTCAAAGAGACGACTGAGCGCATTGGCCAACGCACCGTAGCCGATGCGGTTGCGCATCTGCGTGACCAATCCTTCGCCGATCGGGAAGCTGACCGCTTCGTTGTGCTCGCGCAACGTGACCGATTCGACCTGCAACAGCGCGTATCCATCTGCATCGGCAGCGAGGTGAATCTGTTCGCCATCACCGATTGGGATGAGCGCCTGGATCAGTTGCCCGTCGCGGCGCAGCTCAAAATAGGGCTGTCCACCACTGACGGTGCGTACCCGCTCGGCCCACGTTGAGGGGATCGCTTCGAGCAGGTCGCTGAGGTTGTTCTCTTTGAGCCATGCCGAAACGGTACGCTCTTTGGGCCAGATCGACTGATGCATCTGTGCTGCGGAGGCGCTTCCCAAAACCAGCAGTACCCCCAGCACTATCCTTTTCATCGCCACACTCCGCCCACGATATTTCGGGGTTATTATACCCATCTAATGTGAGTTTTATCTTGGCCGCTTCCAGAAACAGAGCGCCCCACACCGTCGAAAGCTTTTGTTTGTGCAGGAGAGATGGGTGAAAACCCAACCGAAAACGTTCAATGCACCCCAAAGAATTTCGTTTTGGGATTTGGGTATAATCTCACATCCCGAAATGGAAATGCACAACTCTACCCCATCATCGCATCCAGAGATTTTGCGTAAAAGCATCGCTGCACCTGCGGGTGCGACGCGCATGTGACGCAAAGTCTCTGCATGCGAGCGGGGAGCAGACTCGAAGCATTCTGTTTCGACAATCAACCCCATCCTTCCGGCTGTGCCGGAAGGATCGCTGCAAATCCATCGCCAAGGTAGACCCATGGATGCTCAAGATATCCGCGCATTGACCTCCATCGTCGAGGAGGAGAACATCTATACCGATGCGGCGCATCTGCGTGCGTACAGTTACGATGCGACTCGAACCCATTATCAGCCCGAAGCGGTGCTTTTCCCGCGCCACGAAGAGGATGTGCGCCAGATACTGGCCTACTGCAATGCGCATGCGATTGCGGTCACTGCCCGTGGAGCGGGCAGCGGGTTTACCGGTGGTGCGTTGCCCAAAAACGGTGGCGTGATCCTTGCCATGGAGAAGCACATGAATCGCATCCTCGATCTGGACATGGCCAACATGCTCGTGACCGTCCAGCCGGGTGTGATCAACAAAGAGCTTCAGCGCTATGTCGAAGCGCACGGCCTGTTCTATCCGCCCGATCCGGCCAGTGAAGCCTACTCGACGCTCGGCGGAAACGTCAGTGAAAACGCCGGCGGGATGCGGGCGGCCAAATACGGTCTGACCAAAGACTATGTCCTTGCTCTGCGTGCTGTGCGGGCCAACGGTGACGTGATCCGCGCGGGCAAACACACCATCAAGGATGTCGCCGGCTACAACATCGCCGGCATCCTCATCGCCAGTGAAGGCACCCTGGCCGTCATCACCGAGATCACCCTCAAATTGATCCCAAAACCGAAACATGTCCGATCCTACATGGGAATATTCCCTACCGTGGGCAATGCGATGCAAGCGGTCTTTAAGTCGCTCTCCGAAGGCGCCAAT
>CAZWMZ010000223.1:0-3620 GCA_964634965.1 uncultured Nitratifractor sp.
AGGGAGTCTATTTGGCATGTTCGGCATACGAGACAGGATTTGTCAGCAGTGCAACCACCGATGCCATGATCGAAGAGACCATCACGGCTGCCTACGCTGCGATGCGCCGCATTGCAGATGCGCGGTATGGATCGTGACACAGTTGGAACCTGCTGTCGAGCCGGAGCAATCGGTCCTCATCCTGCTCTCACCGACCGGTCTTCGGAATCGGTCCCGTCTGGTATCGCAGCTACGACGAGGAGGCTTGTCGCCAGTAGCAGGGGAACCCGACGCCTACATCGGCACCACGACGGTTGATCCGCTCAAAGCCCTCCTGCATCTTCAGGAGAGCATTGGTCGCGCATTGCATGCCGGCGGGGCAGAAGCCTGCACGATGCTCGTCAGCATCGACGATGCAGTCCTGCCGGCACAACATTGGCATGCCCACAACAACACATGGCAGCCTGCATCGGCCCAACAGTGAACAGTCGATAACCGAAACAAAGGAGAAAACCCATGGCCACTTCCCCAACCGAAGAGGAACCCAAACTCAAAAAGATCGTCGATGCTGCTGACGGATTGAGTCTGGGGATCTCGATCGTCGTTGCGATCCTGATGGGCGTCGGCATTGGCATTGGCCTGCAAAAGCTCACAGGCACATGGTGGACACTCTGGATCGGCGTCGTGATCGGCGTAGCAGCCGCAATCCTGAATGTGTACAAAGCCTACAAACTCCAGAAAGCCTCGCTGGATGCACTGCGCAATGACCCCCGATTTGCACGTCGCTACTTTGACGACGAGGATGACGAGGAGGATGCGTGAAACCGCTCGCCATTGCGTGGACAGCTGCAGGGATATTGCTGGGTGGGATTGCAGCTGCAATCGACGCATCGGGCGTCATCAGCCTGGAGGTGGGATACTGGAGTTCGGTATGGGTATTGGCCGCCTCGATGATGGGGTATCGCAAAATGGTTCAGGAGCGTTTGGCAGCAGGAACAGCAGCGCCGACGGATGAGCGTGATGTACTGGATCAACTGGAAGACCCATACGATCTGTATGGAGATGACGCACCGGAGCAGACCACTCTGGAGCCCGCTTCCACGGAGGTCGAAGCTGTATTGAAAGCTGAGAAAAAACGGCGCCGCTCCGAACGTCAATCGGCAGGAGCGCTTCTGCGTGACTCACGTGCAGCCGTATCGATCTATCGATTGGGGGCCTACGGGATGCTTGTAGCAGGCTTCTTTTACCTCAAAGCACACGCACTGCTGGAAGTGACTGCCTACCTGGTCGGCCTGGGTGTGCCGGTGGTGGTGGCAAGTGCAACACTGATGGTGAGGAGGGGATCATGAGAACAACGCATCGACCTGCCGTCGAACCGTCACGCTCCGTACGCATAGGGCGGATCGCTGTGCGTGTCGGGATCGCGGCCATCGTCCTGTGGGGAGGCACCGCGCTCTATGATGGGTGGCGACAGCGACAACGTGCCCATGAGATCGCGCCGCTGCACGCCTATGCCGAACGATTCTATCGGCTGCTCAAACATGAGCGCTATTTCCAGGCCCAGGCGATGCTCAGTCCACAGATGCAACACCAAATCAGCATCGACCGAATCGCACATTTTGTCCAGGAGAGCACGCTGTCTCAGACGCAAAAGGGGCGCTGGGGAGAGTGGAACCGTACCAAAGAAGCCAATGCGACTCTCTACCAGATGCAGGGCAATCTCTTTGATGCGCACCAACACGCAGTTTCAATGGAGTGGCGCATGCAAAAACAGGGCGATACACTCTCCGTACAGGATCTCAAGGTTGGCAAACAAACGTTACGGCCTCAGGACCAATCGGGCCTGTAGCGATATGCCTTGTGCATATGGATCTGCTACGCATACCGACTCTCCGTGAGTTCTGTGCGGCTAATGTGCCGCTGACTCCATCATGGCCTTGATCTTTTTGAGATCCTCAAATGCAGCTTTTTTTGCCGAGGGATTGCGCAGAAGGTAACTGGGGTGAAACGTAGGAATGAGCGTGTAGGCTGGCATCGAGATTGCGTTGCCACGGATGCGGGAGATCGGCGTGGTATCGTTGGTCAGATACCGATAGGCGGTTGCACCCAGTGTAACGACGATCCGGGGTTGGATCAACTCAATCTGGCGAAAGAGATAGGGACGACAGGTCAAGGCCTCGCTTTCGGTCGGAACGCGGTTGCTCGGAGGACGGCATTTGACGATGTTGGCGATATAAACGCGGGAGCGAGGCAGAAGCAAAACGTTTTCGATCATGCGTGTAAGCAGCTCGCCGGCACGTCCGACAAACGGACGCCCTGTGCTGTCTTCGGTCGCACCGGGCCCTTCGCCGACAAACATCACCTCAGCATGTTCGTCTCCTTCGCCAAAGACACTTCTGCGACGGCTTTTGCTCAAAGTACAGAGGTGGCAATCGGTCACCAGCTTGTTAAGGGCTGTGAGCGAATAGGGCAAATCGGCCGGTTCGTTTTCCAGGTCGGAGGGTTGTATATCGGTCCAGGCATATCCCATCTGCTTGAGGAGCATCAGCTGTTTGAGTTGCAATGCATTGTGTAGGTTTCTCATGGACATATTATACGAGAAAAAAGGAAACGAGAAAGCAAAAGATAAAATTTTTGGCAGGATTGGATGCAACCAGGGTACCCTGAAGAGCGGATTTTTTGTGATACAATGCAACACAGTCAGGAGGTGAACGATGGACAAACATATACTTGTCGAGATCGCACGCGATGCGATCGTCGAAGAGCTGACGGGCCACAAACGAATCGATCGTGAAGCGTTGGTACTCACGCACCCATGGCTGGCCCAAAAAGGGGCGGTGTTTGTCACGCTCAACAAACAAAGCCAACTGCGCGGATGCATCGGATCGATCATTGCGCATGCACCGCTGATCGACGATCTGATCCACAACGCCAAAGCAGCCGCCTTTTCCGATCCACGCTTTCGACCGTTACGCGAAGATGAGCTGGAGCGCATTGAGATCGAAGTCTCATTGCTGAGCGAACCCAAGCCGGTCGATTACCGCGATACTGAAGAGTTGCGACACATCATCCGACCCAAAATCGACGGTGTGATCATGCGCATGGGAAACCATCAGGCGACCTACCTCCCCTCGGTATGGGATCAAATCGAGGATTTTGATATCTTTTTTGCTTCGCTGTGCCAAAAAGCAGGCCTGATGGAAAATTGTCTCGACCAACACCCGCACATCTGGCGCTATCAAGCCGAGAAGATCGTATAACTTGCGTGTAAGTGGGAGCAGGTTTTCGGACGGCAGAAAACCTGGTATAGCTTCGACAATATGGTCTTTCAAATGCGAGCATGACGCCGACGCAAAGCATCCTGTTTCGGAATGCGGATTCCAGAAGACAGGAAAGGGAAGAGTGTCCGGATCCTTTTGGGATGTGCTCCTTAATTTCTTACGCTATAATGCGGCCATGAAAACGATCGAAATATCCAACATCGCTACCCTGCCGACCCGGCATGGAACGTTTCGTATCCAGACCTTTAAAGAGGGGTGCCAGGAACATCTGGCGCTTTGGACCGATCCGCTGCCAGATATCCCGCTGGTGCGGGTGCATTCGGAGTGTTTGACGGGGGATACGCTCGGATCGCTCAAATG
>CAZWMZ010000224.1:0-2109 GCA_964634965.1 uncultured Nitratifractor sp.
GTCGTTTTGGACCGCGCTCAAGATCGGCTATATCTTTGTCATCATCACCATCTCGATCGCCACGGCCATCTGGGGAGAGGGGATCCTGCGCAAACTCGTGCGCAAGCACTACCCCAACATCCGGGCAGAGGGCACAGCTCAGCTCCACCGTACGCTCTACTACAACCTCAAGGCCAACGCGCTCTTCGTGCTGCTCTTCGTGCTGCTGTTGCCGCTGATTTTCATCCCCTATCTGGGCAATATCGTTCTGCTCTGGCTCTGGTCAATTCAGCTCAAAGAACCCACCGTTTACGACGTCGGTGCGGTGATCGATCTGGACAAACGCGCCGTCAAACACTACGCACGCCAAAGCCGCTGGATCGCCCTGCTTGCCGCCGCGCTCAACTTTATCCCGATCGTCAACTTCTTCGTGCCACTCTTCGCACAGATCCTCTTTTTGCATTTTGTCGCAACCGATCTCGACGGGGCCAGACGTTAACATCGAGGTTGCATCGGGCCTGTCAACGCCTGCCCCTCGTCCTCATATCTCCCGTATCTCCTCATCCTGATCCAGCAAATAGCACAACCGCAGGCCATGCAGAAAGATCGCCCATGAGATGTAAACCCACAAAAAGAAAAAGAGCAGCGTGCTCAATCCACCGTAGATACTGGCATAGGTGTGGTTGTGGGTCGCGTACCACAAAAAAGCACTCTTAGCACCATACCACACGAGCGAGGCGATAAACGAACTGATCGCCGCAGCAGCAGGCTGGATGTGCTCTTTGGGGGAGAGCTGGTAGGCGATATAGAAGAGTCCCCATACGATCAGAAACGGCAGCAAAAACGAAAGTCCAAGCGATGCGACAATCGGTATCGCCTCGATCTGACGTCCGATCCAGAACGAACCGGCGATCAAAACGGGAGTGACAATCAGCAGGACTGCATAGGTGCGGATCGCTTTGAGCAGGCGACGGCGCGGGGTCTCGAAGATGTCGTTGACCACGTAGTCGTAGTCGCGAAAAAACATCACCGCAGCAAAGAGGATGTATCCGGTACCGAGCAGCCCCATCTTGCCGGCATTGTCAACAAACGTATCGACGTAGCGCATGACCACCTTGGAGTGTGTCGGCAGGAGATTGTCCGAGATCAGCGCATGTATCTGGGCATAGACACTCTCAAAAAGAGGCATATAGGTCAAAACCGAAAGCAAAATCACCAACAGGGGAATGATAAAAAAAAGCGTGCTCCAACTCATGCTCGCCGCATGAAATCCCAGGCGATGATCAAAGAGATCTTTGAAAAAATCGCGCAAAAAGATGTAGTAGGTCAGCAGCAACCGCTTCATCACAACCCCATCTTCCCCGGATTGAGAATGTTGTTTGGATCAAACGCCGCTTTGATCTGGCGAAAGAGCTCCATCTCTTCGGGAGTAAAGGCGATCTCCATAAACGGTGCTTTGCTCAGACCGATGCCGTGTTCGCCGCTGAGCGTTCCGCCCATTGCGACGACCAGCTCAAAAATCTCACGGATCGCTTTGTGGCCGTTTTCCAGCTGAAGAGGATCGGAGCCATCGAGCATGACATTGACGTGAATGTTGCCATCACCGGCATGCCCGAAGCAGGGAACATTCAGGGCGTACTTTTTGCCAATGGCATCGATCGCTTCGAGGGCTTCGGGGAGTTTGCTGCGCGGGACGGAGATGTCTTCGTTGAGCTTTTTGGTACCGTAGAGCGTCACCGACGGCGATGCACTGCGCCGCGCCTCCCAGAGTCGGTCACGCTCGGCGGGGTCGCTGGCGACGCGAAAGTCCTGTGCGCCGTTTTCGCGAAACGAACGCTCAAGCGTCTCGAGCTGAAACGCGATCTCTTCGGGCACATTGCCATCCACATCGCCGATCAAAAGCGCACCAGCCTCTTCGGGAAGCTCGATGCCGACCTTCTCTTTGACCGCGCGCACCACGAGATGATCGAGAAACTCCATTGCGACAGGATTGGCGCCTTCGGAGAGCGACTTAAAGACCGCTTGCATCGCATTGCCCACGGTAGGGAATATTCCCATGTAGGATCGGACATGTTTCGGTTTTGGGATCAATTTGAGGGTGATCTCGGTGATGACGGCCAGGGTGCCTTC
>CAZWMZ010000225.1:0-1587 GCA_964634965.1 uncultured Nitratifractor sp.
TACATCCAGGCGATCGAATCGATACGGCACAAGCCAACCGATGGCTACCTGCTCTATCTGCTGCCCAAAACAATCGCACTGCACAAGATAGATCGAACATGATGGCAAGAGGCCTGAGCCTCTGTCCCGGGCCGATTCACAAAAGCTGATACGGCAGGGACAAATGATCTCAATGCTTCGAGGCGAGCTTGGGAGGTATGTACTGCTTTCAAGTCTGCTGAAAGATTTTGTGGGGGTTTTATTGAATTTTGGAGGTGTATGGGGAGGGAGCTTGCCGGCGACAGGGCAAGCTCTCCAACGATCCGATACGTTCGGATAAAAAGTTAGCTGTTGCGCTTTTCGATGATCTCTTTGGCAACGTTTTGCGGAACCTCTTCGTAGTGATCGAACTCCATCGAGTAGGTCGCGCGTCCTTGAGTCATTGAGCGCAGATCGGTCGAGTAGCCAAACATCTCGGCCAGAGGCACAAACGCATCGACGATCTTGTTGCCACCGCGATCACCCATGCCGTTGACTTGACCGCGACGTTTGGAGATATCGCCGATCACATCACCCATATACTCTTCAGGCACCTCAACCTCGACCTTCATCATCGGCTCGAGAATCACAGGATTGGCCTCTCTGGCTCCTTCGCGGAATCCCATCGAACCGGCAAGCTTAAAGGCCATTTCGGACGAGTCAACCTCGTGATAACTTCCATCATAGAGGGTGACCTTGACATCTTCGACAGGGTAGCCTGCCTGGATACCACGCAGCATCGCCTCCTGGATCCCTTTGTCAACTGCCGGGATATACTCTCTGGGAACAACGCCGCCCTTGATTTCATCCACAAACTCATATCCGCTGCCCGGCTCGAGCGGCTCGATTTTGAGGAAGACATGACCGTACTGTCCACGACCACCCGATTGTTTGGCGTATTTGTACTCTTTGTTGACGCTGGTGCGGATCGTTTCGCGGTAGGCTACCTGCGGCGCACCCACTTCGGCCTCGACTTTGAATTCACGCTTCATCCGATCGACGATGATCTCGAGGTGGAGCTCACCCATACCGGAGATAATGGTCTGACCAGTCTCTTCGTCGGTGTGGACACGGAAGCTGGGGTCTTCTTGAGCCAGTTTGCTCAGTGCTACACCCATTTTTTCCTGATCGGCTTTGGTCTTGGGCTCGACCGCAACCGAGATAACCGGATCGGGAAAATCCATCCGCTCGAGGACAACCTTCTCTTTTTCGGAGCAGAGGGTATCACCGGTGGTGGTGTTTTTCAGACCAACAACGGCACCAATCTCGCCGGCGTAGATCTCCGAGACCTCTTCGCGTTTGATGGCGTGCATCTTCATGATACGGCCGACACGCTCTTTTTTTCCTTTGGTGGAGTTAAGCACATAGGAGCCCGACTCGAGCGAACCGCGATAGACACGGATAAAGGTCAGCTGTCCAACGAACGGGTCGGTCATGATCTTGAATGCCAGTGCAGCAAACGCGCCGTCATCAGTCGATTCGACGGTCACCTCGGTATCGGGATCGTCCATGAGCGTTCCCTTGATCGCGATCGCTTCGACCGGCGAGGGAAGATAATCGACAACAGCG
>CAZWMZ010000226.1:0-9361 GCA_964634965.1 uncultured Nitratifractor sp.
AGTAGAGGTTTTGCCGCTGCCGCGCAACCCCGAAAAGAGGTAGGCATGTGAGAGTCGATCCCCCTCGAGTGCCAGCGAAAGGGTCTGCGAAACAGCATCCTGCCCGACCAGATCGTCGAAGGTGGAGGGACGGTATTTCCGGGCAAGCGCGAGCGACAATTCGACTCCTTTGGGTGCGGTCAAAAGAGCCTTATTGTAGTCAAATTTTACTTTTAATCGGTATAATTCCTGGAGATGCCCTAAAAATAGATTACACTCAAACAAACGAAATCTTTTGTCTGGGCAAGTCAGACCCAAAGCACGCCTTTAACAGGATCCGGCCAAAGCCAAGTCAAAAAGGTCTAACGCAGTCCAGGCAAAAGATCCTGATGTGTCAAAAAGATGCACTCAAGCGAGGCAACAGGTACTGTGCCCGGTCGGTTTGCGCAGGGCGCCTGAGAGGGGTTTCTCAGGCGGCAGGGCTGGGCTCTTGGTTGCGCATGCGGTGGCGCAGGGTCTCTTCGTCGAGATGTTCTTTGTCGTATTTGATCACCATGATCCCTTCGGTTTCGTTGACGTAGGTATCCATGACGGCCGGATCGTTGCGCAGATCGGTTAGTTTGTCGCGATCGAAATGATCGGTATCGAGATAGATCGTCCCGCGCAGACCGGGGTTGCGCATGCTGACGATCCACCATGCCCACACAAGCGAAACGAGCAGCACCGCAATCGCAACAGCCGTGACATTGCCATACTCAAAAATCTTGCCCGCCAGTGTCGCGCCTACTCCCATACCGACATAAGCAAAGGTGTTGGCAATGCCCAGCGCGGCACCCTTTTGGTGGGCTTTGGCAAACTTGCTTACGAAGCTCTGCAGGAGCGGCTCGAACATATTGAATCCGATAAAGAAAAAGACCACCCCCGTACTAAAAAGCCAAAGCGTCGTGCTAAATCCCATCAGCAAAAACGCCACAGCGATCAAGGCGATTGAGATGAGAAAGACCTCTTTGCCTCGATTGTACTTTTCCCCAAAAACCGCCGCAGGCCCCATCGCAATGATGCCGAAAAAGACAGCAGGCAGATAGACTTTCCAAAACTCCGAGAGGGGGAGATGAAAAGTGTTTTTGAGCACAAGCGGGATGAGGAAAAAGGCGATTGCCATCGTCGAACTGTGAAAGAGAAAAGTGATGTACATGCGTACGAGATCTTTGTCTTTGAAGACATCTTTGACCCGGGCTTCCTCCTCGGCGAAGCTGTGGGTGATCGTCGGCGGTTCGGGCACGACAGTGTAGAGCAAAACGATCGAGACCAACGCCATGCCTGCGGTGAGATAAAAGAGAGCCGGTACACCCCCGCCCAGTCCACCGATGAGTGGCCCAAATACCATCGCACCGGTAAAGGCAAGGGCGATTACCATCCCCATCACCGCCATGGCGTGTGCGCGCTCGTCTTCGCGAACGTGATCGGAGATCATGGCGATGATGACCGCACCAATCGCACCGGCTCCTTGCAAAAAGCGTCCCAAAAGGAGCCAATAGATGTTGGTTGCCATCCCGGCGACTATGGAGCCGATGGCGAAAATCAGCAGACCGATCAGGATCGTCTTTTTGCGTCCGATGCGATCGCTCAACACTCCAAACGGCACCTGCAGTGCCGCCTGAGTCAGAGCGTAGCCGCCAACGGAGAGACCGATGAGCGTCGCTGTCGCACCGGGGAGATCGTGTGCATAGGCCGAGAGCACCGACATGACGACAAAGAGGCCGAAAAATCGCAAGCCGATAATGAGGCTCAGATGCCAAGTCTTCTGGATGATGGGTTTCATTTGGTTTTCCTGAGTTATAATGGTAGTCCGCAAAAACGATAACGGAGGATTATAGTCCTCTTTCGTTAAAAAAAGGTTAAGAAGATGCAATTAGTTCTTGCAAGCGGCAACAAAGGTAAGCTTCGGGAGTTTCGGGCGATGATCGAGGAGATGATCGTTCCCTTTGGAGATGTGGTTGAGCCGTTTGCGATCATCGAAGATGGCGATACTTTCGCAGCCAATGCCTTGATCAAGGCCCAAGCCGTGTACGACAAACTCGGGCCAGAATACATCGTGATCGCTGACGACAGCGGCATCAGCGTACCGGCTCTAGGTGGCGAGCCCGGTATCTATTCGGCGCGCTACGCCGGAGAGGATGCAAGCGATCGCGACAACCTCTACAAACTCATCGAGACGCTTGCGGCGCGCAGCATCGAACGCACCCCGGCCTACTACACCGCCGCCATCGCCATTGTCGGCCAGCGAGGCGCATACGTCGTCCACGGCTGGATGCACGGCGACGTGATCCCCGAAGCGCGTGGCGACAAGGGATTTGGCTACGATCCGATGTTTATCCCCGAAGGATTTGATCGCACACTGGGCGAGCTGGACAACGACATCAAAGAGCAGATATCCCACCGAGCCAAAGCCCTCGCGCTGGCTCGGCCGATTATCGGGCTGTTGCGCTGATGGTGGGCATGGCCCATCCGAATGGTGCTTTTTGGCTCATCAAACCCCCCCCGGTGTTGTCAGGGGACAACACTCTGTGTGAAACAACCGAAGCCCACCCTGCGGGCATCGAGATCTTTTGCCTGGACTGCGTTAGACCTTTTCGACTTGACTAAGGCCAAGCCTTCAAAGGTCTGCCTTGCCCAGACAAAAGCTTTCGATGTTGTGGGTGTGATCTATTTTTAGAGATGCCCTCTATTTTAGAGATGCCTTTTTGCCTGGGTGTATCCTTTCTTACTCTCCCGTTTTCGCAAAATTTTGCTACAATCGCGCAATCGACTCAACAAGCATCTCTAAAAAGGCATCTCAATGACCCAAACGGAATTTCTCCACGACCTGCAAACGATATACGATGCGCTTCAGCGGCGACAAGCGGAGCTTAATGATTACTATACGTTGCTCAAAGGCGGCCACGAAGAGGCCGATGAGGTGGTAGGGGCGTTTTTGCATCTGCTGGGACTGGAGCGCAACGACGATACGGTGATGGCTGCTCTGACGCGCATCGTCAATCTGCGCGAAGATGCGCTGGAACAGGTGATGCAGCGGGCGGGTTTCTCGGATGCAGAGATGCGCACCAAAAAGGAGCTGGCGTATGGGTTTGTGAGCATGATGCACATCGCGCGGCACGAGCGGCTTATCGGCTGGATCGAGGAACAAGAGCTGCTTACGCCGTTTTACCGAGCGCTTATTTTCGGTATCCACTTCGTCGGGGTGCGGTTGAGCGAGTGGCAGAGCCACTGGACGGCGCACATACTTCATACGATCAATCTGGAACTGAGCGAACGGTTCGGGGGTGATGACGCACGGGTTTTTGCGCTGCTGCAAGGGAACGATCTGCTTGATCGAGACGAAAGCGGAGCAGTGGCCGATCGATGCTATTCGGTGCTCACTAAGGGTCTGGCATCCGATGATAATCGTAGCGAAGCGAGGTTATCGTCGGTGCCAGACCCTTTGGATGCATCCGATGATAATCGTAGCGAAGCGAGGTTATCGTCGGTGCCATATCGCAGCGTCGCCTATGCCGAGGCTTTTCCTGAGCAGGTCGCTGCCGTCATCGGGGCACTCGATCAGCTGATGGCTCTTATTGGTGAGCACGAGGATGAGGTGTACGACCAAAAAGAGGAGTGGATCGCCTATTTCACGGCGCTCAAGATCGCTTTTGGTCATACCGAAGTGAACGAACTGGTGGGCAAATGGGCCGAGGTCGATCGGCGGTGGATGGCGATCACGACACCGTTGCAGGTGGGGCATCCGCTGGAGTACTACGAAGACCACTACCGTAAGGCCGTGGCACTCGAGTGGGATCTGCGCATCATCAATCCACGCCTGCAAGCAGGCTCCCAAACACGCGAAAACATCAAGCTCTTTGCCTATGAGATGGCACAAAAGCTCGACGGGGAAACGACGATCGCCAACAACCTGCTGCAGGTCGATACGACGCAGCTCTATATCGGTCAGCCGATGCTCTATTATGCGGCTGAGTTTAACGGGCTCTTTTCGGCGCAGGTGGTGCCCAACGACGAGCAGGTCTCGACCGAGCTGGGCAAAAAGATCTTCGCCTATGCCGATTTTGTCCTCGAGAGCCAAAAGGCCAAACCCACCATGCAGCTGAGCGTCGAGACCTTTGGCGAAGCGTTTGTACTGGGGCGGCGGATGCTGGCCGAACGCAATCCGCAACTGTGGCACCGTATCTATGACATCAGTACGATCGGACATGAGTTTGGCCATATTCTCTGGATCGACCGCCAGACCGAGAGTGCGATGAATGACTCGGGGCAGTTTAAGAACATCGAAGAGTTTAAAGCTACCACCGGCGGGCTCATGGCCTTTTTCCACCGCGAAGATGCGGCGATGGTCAAGCACCTCATCGACGATCTGGTCGCGCGAGCGGTTGGGCTCATGGCGTGGCGTGAGGTGGGCGAAGTGTTGCCGTACTATTGCGAAGGGTTGATTCACCTCGATATCCTGTTCGATGCGGGGATCGTGCGGTTTGATCGGACACTGCGGATCCATCATGAGCGGTACGATCGCATGAAACAGGCCTACATCGAGGCTTACGAAACGCTCGCCCGTCACTACCTCGCCAAGCGCGACGCCGCTGAATACCTTGCCCGCTATACCGTCAAAGAGGAGGGAGTCTATCTGCCCAAAGACCCCCAGGTGCGGGAATTTGTCGAACACTACTACGCCCGCTACCAAGTGATCGGACAAAAGGTGTATGACGGGGAGATTGAGGTGCCGGAGTGGGGGGAGCTTGATAATTAAAAATTAATAATTAAAAATTAGGGATTTGGAATTGAGGGTGTTGTGCGAGTTTCAATGATCCACTCGGAGGTGTTGCGTTGGTACGATCGGCATGGTCGGCACGATCTGCCGTGGCGTCGGACGCGTGATCCGTATCGCATTTATCTCAGCGAAATCATGTTGCAGCAGACGCAGGTGAGGACGGTGCTGGAGCGGTTTTATTTTCCGTTTCTGGAGCGTTTTCCGACGCTGAGGGATGTCGCCGAGGCCAAAGAGGATGCGGTGCTCAAGGCGTGGGAGGGGTTGGGGTACTACACTCGTGCGCGCAATCTGCACAAGACAGCCAAACTTACCGGCGGCGCGTTGCCTGCGACGGCACAAGAGCTCGAAAAGTTGCCCGGCATTGGCCGTTCGACTGCAGCGGCGATTGCCTGTTTTGCATACGGAGAGGCGGTGCCGATACTTGATGCGAATGTGCGACGGATCTTGTATCGTTTTTTTCGTCGTCGCAAGGCCGACACCAAAAGTCTGTGGCGCATGACCGAACGGCTCTTCGATGCGGAGCACCCCTACGAATACAATCAAGCGATGATGGACATCGGCAGCACGATCTGCACCCCCAAATCCCCCAAGTGTGCTCGATGCCCGCTTGCATCCCACTGTCGCGGACGTCACGATCCCAAACGCTACCCCGCTCCCAAATCCTCCAAACCCAAACCGATCCGCAAGCGCACGATCCTCATCTACACCGACGGCGAGCGGTACGGCCTGCAAAAGGGTTCCGAGCGACTGCTGGGTGGATTGTACGGCTTTCCCCAGTTGGAGACGGAGGTTTCCGGAGAGATACTGGGGCGGGTCGTACACCACTACAGCCACTTTACCCTCGATGCGACCGTGGTGCTTAGTGATGAGCGACTTGCAGAGGTGGAGCTTTATGCCCCTGTGCAAATCGAGGCACTGCCACTTAGTGGAGCCGATCGCAAGGCGGTTGCATTGCTGGAAAAAGCTATTGCGTCCACTTGAAATATCCAGGATGACGATGGTGTCGTTGGCCTTGTCGATCCAAGACTGTGAAAACAACTGTTTTTAAGGAGCAGGGACTTGAGTCCCGTAAGCATTGTCCCATTTTATGGGATTCTTGGGCTAAAGTCCAAGCTCCAAACGTTGAAATTGAAAAGTGGTAACGTTGCAGCAAATGGCTTGTTTTGTGATCAACAGATCGTCACGCAGAACCTCCTGAAGGCGCATGCCGTTTACAAACGTTAACAGACCATTGATGTTTGATTCGCACAACCCCGTTACCATGTCAACAGCCCTGTGCCAACAGGGCATAATCTCAGAATCAGGAGAACAATCATGTACCAGAAGAGATACACATGGATAGCAATCGGTCTCAGCCTTGCCGGTGTTTTGTCCGCTGGCACCCCATCGGTCGATACACCGCAACGTGCAGAAGGGTATCAAGCCGCTGCCCCGCAGGCGACGCAAGGTGCGCACCCAAAACATCGTGCTGACGCCGGAAAAAAGCGGCACAGGAAAATGCCACGCTGGCTCAGGGAAAAAAGCGTGGGCCATCTGGAGCAGACGTTGGCCTTGACTCCGCAGCAGCGTAACGCATTGCGTGCACTGGTGCGCACAGAGCGCCAGGCGATACGTCTCCAGCGACGGGAACGCAGGCAACAGCGCAATCGATCGATCGGTTTGCTGGGGCATCTCGACCCCGATACGTTTATGTCGGTCGATCATTTTGACGCCGACGCTTTTGTTGCGGCGATGGAGCGACAGCAGGCTCTGCGCAAAGCAAACAGACGCGCTCGCCGCCACAATCGTCTGAATCGACGGGCCGCTTTTGTCGAAAAAGTTTTTGCGATCCTCACCCCGGAACAAAGGCTAAAGTGGATAGAATTGAGTCGATAATCGATCCCGTGGAGGTCTGCGCATGGCTCGCATACTGATGGTCGAAGATGATCGCCAGATTACGGAGTTGTTGGAGGCGTATCTGGAGCGCTACGGTCTGGAAGTGATGAGCGTTGATCGTCCGTCGGTCGCGCTGGAGAAATTGCAGCTCGAACGGTACGATCTGGTGCTGCTCGATCTGGGGTTGCCAGAGATGGATGGATTGGAGCTGTGTCGGCAGATCAAAACAACCTATCCGCAGCTGCCGATCATCATCTCGACCGCACGGCACGATGTGGGCGACAAAGTGGTTGCGTTTGATGCCGGAGCAGACGACTACATCGCCAAACCGTACGATCCGCGCGAATTGGTTGCCCGCATCCAGATGATTCTCAAGCGCTATGCCCGTATTGTTGAGCCCGAAACCCAGAGCCCCTTTGCCGTCGATGCTGTAGCCATGACGATCACCTGCCAGGGCGAGCCGCTTGATTTGACGCAAGCAGAGTATGAGATCTTTGCCTTGCTGCTAACAAAGCGACACCAAGTTGTCAGTCGTGCTTTTATCGTCAACTCCATCGACGCTGTACGGTGGGAGAGCAGCGATCGCAGTATCGATGTGATCGTGAGCCGCATTCGCCACAAAATAGGCGACGACTCGCGTCATCCGCGCTTTATCGCGTCGATTCGCGGTGTAGGGTACAAATACATAGGGCCGTAGATGGGGATGCATTCGATCTTTTTTAAACTCAACGCTCTGTTTGTCGTGACACTTGTCGCCACCCTGCTGGCTGGCACGATTACGGTCTCGCATCTGCTCAGGCGTGATCGCGTCGAACTGTTGACGCAATCGCGACTCTTGATTCGCGAATACCGTTCGACCCAAGCAAAACCGGTCGATTTGATTCGAGAATTTGATCTGATCGAGATCCCCAAACGTGCATGGCATCCCGTTCTGAAAACATTTAAAAAGCGACGCAGAGCCTTGGCTTCGCATCGACGTCGTTCGGGTGCAGCGCATGTGATTCGATACGGTGAGCATCTCTATCTGTGGATCCATACGCGGCACTTCAAGACTCTGTTGCGTCAACGCCATAGCCTTGGATACAAGCGCGCGCGTGCTCTGGTGATGTTCGGTGGTCTGGTGCTCTTGCTGGGAGTAATGTACCTGCTGTTGCGCCGTTCGCTGCTGCCGATACGACGTCTCCAGCGTGACATTGTGCGCTACGGCGAAGGGATCTTTCCGGATCAGGAGCGTTTTTCGGAGGGACAGGATGAGATCGCACAGGTGGGCAACGCCTTTTATGCTTCGGCCCACAAAGTACAGCAGATGGATCGTTCCCGGCGGCTGTTTGTCCGCAATATTTTTCACGAACTCAATACGCCCGTTACACAAGGCAAGCTGCTGGCAGAGTTGTCCGAGGATCCGCATACCCGACGTACGCTTGATCGTATCTTTTCTCGATTGGCGTCCCTGCTGCAGGAGCTGGCTCAGATGGAGCGGATTGTTTCGCGGGATGTTGTGTGGGAGACCCGTCCGGTACGGGTTGTGGATCTGGTCGATCAGGCGTGCGATCTGCTTTTTCTCGATGCACCGGTGCCGACCGAGGTTGGTGATACCGTTTTGGAAGTTGATTTTGCGTTGATGGGTCTGGCGTTTAAAAATCTCATCGACAATGCGCTGAAGCATGGAGCCGACTGTCGGGTTTTTGTCGAAAACGGTGCAGTGGTGTTTGCCAGCAAGGGCGAGAAGCTGCCCCATCCACTCTCATGGTACACCGAACCGTTTGCGGCCGGAGAACACTCGGACGGGGAGGGATTTGGACTGGGGCTGTATATTGTGCGAGAGATCGTCGAGAAGCACGCCATGGTGTTGCGTTATCATTATCACGATGGCGAAAATCGGTTCGCAATCGACTACCAGCAATCCAAAACATAGAGTACCCTCATTCGGAGAGCACACCTTGCTATCCAGAGCACGTGTCCAGGCAGGACAGCGCGGTGAAGGCCTGATCAGAGCCGAGCCGCAAACAAACGCAGCCCAGGCACAAATGCTCGATGTCCCACCGGCACCCAGACGCGTTGTGGATATGCGCTGTTGCCGGAGCCATCTTTGCGTTTTCCCCCTCGATCGGATCCTCAAAATGCATCCCTAATCACTCTTTGGGTATAATCGCTTCCAATTCTGCCGTGATGTCAGGGTATCCTGCGCGGCTTTGTGAGGTTGAAACATGCTGCTTTTTACTCCCGGACCTACCCCGGTACCCGAGGCGGTTCGTCAGGCGATGGCGACCCCGACATTGCACCACCGAACGCCGGAATTTGAGGCAATCTTTGCGCAGGTGCGTGCCCAGCTGTTTGCGCTGATGAAAACCGATGAGGTGGTGATGCTTGCCAGCACCGGTACCGGTGCGATGGAGGCAGCGGTAACCAATGTATGCCACCACACCCTGTTGAGTATCAATGCCGGGAAGTTTGGTGAGCGCTTTGGCAAAATTGCACGAGCGCATGGGCTGGGCAGCGTTGAGGTCACCCTGGAGTGGGACACGCCGGCAACCGTTGAAGAGGTGCTGGCACACCTGCGGGCTCATCCGGAGATCGATGCGCTGGCGATTCAGATCAGCGAATCGGCCGGCGGCCTGCGTCATCCGGTCGAGGTGATCGCTGCTGCGGTCAAACATGAGCGTCCCGAAGTGATGATTATCGCTGACGGCA
>CAZWMZ010000227.1:0-6720 GCA_964634965.1 uncultured Nitratifractor sp.
CCTTATGATTATTATTTTTTCTTATCTAATTATATAGATAAGAATGAAAGTAGTATATATAAAAAATATTGCTTTGTCAATAAATTTTGTTATTTTTCTACATAAAATAATCGGTGTTACTGTTAGTAACGAAAAAGTAACACTGCTTAAATGAATGGAAAAGTCTCTCTTTTTCGAAACGACTCTTTGGCGATAGCACTAAAAATCGTCGTCCGCCTCAAACTCCTCTTCGGCCGCTTTGAGCTCTTCGGCATCGATTTGGGCCTGTGTCATGAATGCTTTGCGAAATTTTTCGGCCAATAAGGTGCGATTTTCCAACTGTGTAAAATAGAGATACGCCGCCCCGATCGCACCAAGCAGCGTCAACGTCACAACAAACGTTTGCATCGGCGAAAAACGTTGTATCGGATCTTTGGTGCGCACCGTACACGTATCGCCCGGACACAGCTCAAGCGGCTCTTTGGATATCCAGCCGTACACCATACACCCCACACAGATCGAAAAGGCCGATTCGAGAAAAAGCAAGGTCAAACAAACAATGCACAAAGGGATCTTGAAGATATTTGGCTGCGGATCGATAACCATGACATAAAACATCGGCAAAGCAAGCGCCAATCCGATCCCCCACGCAAAACGTTTTTGAACCGCACCGACGTATTCGGGGGTTTGGTTGCGCACAAACAAGCGACCCAACAACAGACTCGGCGCATACTGAGGCCACAATACCCGGATCAAAAAATCAAACGTAAAAAACGTGATATAGACCCGGGTAAAGATACCATGCCCCAGCGTCACAGCATTGAACAACCCGATCAACCCCACGGCAAACAGTATTCCCGCCGCCGCACGCGCCTCCCGTTCGTTCAAAACACGCACCGAATAGCCGTCCACCTGTTCACCATATGTAAAAAATTTGGAGACATTGAGCATCTGTTTTCTTTATGAGTTTTTCAGAATTATATATAAATATAATAAAAATTTATCTGACAGAAGAAATTTTGAGAATACATTAAAGAAATTCGTAAGATAAAAAAGGAAAAAGAGGGGAAGGGTTCCGCGCCAAGGCGCGGATGGGGTAGAAGGGGTTATGCGCGGGCTTCGAGTACCTCTTTGACCGCTTTGCCGATCTCGGCAGGGGAGACGACCACTTTGACACCCGCGGCTTCGAGGGCGTCCATCTTCTCTTTGGCGGTTCCGGCGCTGCCACTGACGATCGCGCCGGCGTGACCCATGCGCTTGCCTTTGGGGGCGGTCTGACCGGCAATGAAGGCTACGACCGGTTTGGTAATGTTCTCTTTGATAAACTGCGCCGCCTGGATCTCCAGGTCGCCGCCGATCTCACCGATCATGACGATCGCTTCGGTTTCGGGATCGTTTTCAAACATCGGCAAAAGCTGCTTGTAGCTCAGTCCGATAATGGGATCGCCACCGATACCGACTGCTGTGGTGATGCCGTATCCTTCGCGAACGACCTGGTTGGCGCCTTCGTAGGTCAACGTGCCCGATTTGGAGATCAGGCCGACATTGCCTTTTTTGAAGATGTTGCCAGGCATGATGCCGATCTTGCACTCTTCGGCGGTGATAATGCCGGGGCAGTTGGGGCCGATGGTCATCATGTTGTTTTTGACGGCATAGGATTTGGCCATCTGCATGTCACGTACCGGTGCGCCCTCAGTAATGATGACGGCCAGCTCAATGCCTGCATCGGCTGCCTCCATCACCGCATCGGCGACAAATGCAGGCGGGACAAAGACCATCGATACGGTCGCACCGGTGGCCTCTACGGCCTCTTTGACGGTGTTGAAGACCGGTTTACCCAGATGCACCTGACCTCCCTTGCCCGGCGTAACACCGCCGACGATCTGCGTCCCATAATCGAGGCACTGCTGAGAGTGGAACGTCCCCTCGCCTCCGGTAAAGCCCTGGACGATCACTTTGGTATCTTTGTTCACTAAAATGGACATTATTTCGCTCCTTTGGCAGCTTCGACCGCTTTGCGGGCGCCGTCACCCAGGTCGGTAGCCGTGATGATATTGGGGATATTGGCTTTGTCGAGGATCACTGCAGCCTCTTCGGCATTGGTGCCGTCAAGCCGCACGACAACGGGTACATTGACATCGACCTTTTCGGTCGCTTCGAGGATACCGTTGGCAATGCGGTCGCAACGGACAATTCCACCGAAGATGTTGACAAAGATCGCTTTGACGTTGGGGTTTTTGAGGATGATCTCAAAACCCTTGGCGACCGTTTCGGCGTTGGCTGTACCGCCCACGTCGAGGAAGTTCGCCGGCGTGCCGCCCATGTAGTTGATCGTATCCATCGTACCCATCGCCAGACCGGCACCGTTGACCATGCAGCCGATCTCGCCGTCGAGTGCAACGTAGCTGAGGTTGTACTCGCCCGCTTCACGCTCGTCGGGATCTTCTTCGCTCAGATCGCGCATCGCCTCGATCTCAGGGTGGCGGTAGAGCGCGCTGTCATCGAAGCCCATCTTACCATCAAGCGCGAGGAAATCGCCGCTGCCGGTTTTGATCAACGGGTTGATCTCGATCAGCTCGGCGTCGTTTTCGAGGTAGAGCTTGTAGAGTTTGGAGGCAAAGGCGATGAATTTCTTCTGCTCAGCCTTGTCAGTGATCCCCAGACCGAAGACCAGTTCGCGTCCATGGAACCCCTGAAATCCGATCGCCGGATCGACGGCGACTTTGATGATCTTCTCAGGGGTCTCTTCGGCGACCTTCTCGATCTCCATGCCCCCTTCGGTCGAGGCCATGATCACCGGCATCTCTTTGGCCCGATCGAGCACCACACCCAGATAGAGTTCGTCTTGAATGTCGGCGCCCTCTTCGATGTAGACCTTTTGAACCAGTTTGCCTTCGGGGCCTGTCTGGTGCGTCACCAGCGTCATGCCCAAAATCTCGTCGGCGAGCTTTTCGACCTCCTCGAGCGATTTGGCCAGTTTGACCCCTCCGCCGAGCCCTCGGCCGCCGGCATGAATCTGCGCCTTGACGACCCAGAGGCTGCCGCCGAGTTCTTTGGCGTTTTCGACCGCCTCTTTCGGGGTCGTTGCGACTTTACCGCGCGGCGTGGGGACACCGTACTGCTGGAATATCTGCTTGGCTTGATACTCATGAATGTTCACCGTGCACTCCTTTGTGTCTGAATGTGCGGGTATTATAGGGCGTTTCGGACTAAAGCAGCATTAAAGGGACTTTTTTTAAGCTGCTTTTTGCGCAAGTGTATAGATCGGTGACGGCAAACAAAGGATCGCTTGCAGATCAACATGTCAATTTGACCCCTTATTTAAACTGGAGAAAAAATGTTGGGTATACTGCCCGAAAGAATCAAGGAACCCCCAAAGCGTTCCTTGCAAACGGGAGAGAATCATGGCCAAAAAAAAGAGACTGTTCGAATGCCAGGCATGCGGTTTTCAGGCCCCCAGATGGATGGGGAAATGTCCTGCGTGCGGTACATGGGAGAGCCTCATCGAGCTGAGCGCCGATCAGATCAAATACGTTGAAGCGACCGCCGGTATCGCAGCCGCAGCGCCCCAGACACGCGCCCAGCCTATCACAGCCATCGACGAAGAGAATATCGCGCGTTTTGCCTCTGGCAGCAGAGAGCTTGATCTAGTGCTCGGAGGCGGTATCGTTCCCGGATCCCTGACCCTGATCGGCGGCAGCCCCGGCATAGGCAAATCGACTCTGCTGCTCAAGATCGCAGGACACCTGGCCCATTCAGGGCTGTCGGTGTTGTACGTGTCGGGCGAAGAGTCGGCCGGGCAGATCAAGCTGCGCGCCAACCGGCTCGATGCCAACCACGACCGGCTCTATCTTCTCTCTGAGATCGTGCTGCAATCGATTGTCGATGAGATCGCAGCGCAGCCATACGGCTTTGTTGTGATCGATTCAATTCAGACGCTCTACTCCGATGCAATCCCCTCTGCACCCGGCAGCGTCACACAGGTACGTACCGTCACATTCGAGCTGATGCGCCTTGCCAAGAGTCGCCGTATTCCGATCTTTATCATCGGTCATATTACCAAGGATGGCACCATTGCCGGCCCGAGGGTGCTGGAGCATATGGTCGATACGGTGCTCTATTTCGAAGGAGACTCCAATGCCGAATGGCGTGTGTTGCGCGGTTTCAAAAACCGCTTCGGGCCGACGAGTGAAGTAGGGATCTTCGAGATGAATGCATCAGGGCTGCACGACGCCCAGGGTCTTGCAGGACGTTTTTTTGACAAGGCTACCCTGCTGCCCGGATCGGCCCTGACGGTCATCCTCGAAGGTTCTCGCCCGCTCGTTATCGAGGTGCAGGCCCTCGTCGCCGAAGCCCACGCACATCCACGGCGCAGCTCTACAGGACTCGACACCAACCGCCTCAGCATGCTGCTGGCGCTGCTCGAAAAAAAGCTCGACATTCCTCTCGGCACTTACGATGTCTTTGTCAACATCAGCGGCGGCATCAAGATCACGGAGCCAGCCGCCGATCTGGCAGTCATCGCTGCGATTTTGAGCAGCTACCGTGATCGGGCCCTGAGTGCCAGGACGCTCTTCGTGGGTGAGGTGGGTCTGACCGGAGAGATTCGCGAAGTCAGTGGCCTGATGCAGCGGCTCAAGGAGACCCACAATCAAGGGTTCACCAAGGCCGTCGTTCCGGCCAAACCGATCGAGGCCACACCGGTCCAGTGCTATGTTGCCGACGAAGTGGCCAAAATCGTCGAGTGGATGTTTATCTAGTTGTGGGTATAATGCGCCATGCATATTGGTACGGACATTGTACAGATCGAACGGATCGAAGATGCACTGGCCCGTCACGGCGCACGCTTCATCGATCGCCTGCTTACGTCCGCCGAACAGGCACGCCTCTCCCATCGTCCCGAGTCGCTGGCCGGCTACTGGGCTGCCAAAGAGTCGATTGCCAAGGCCCTGGGAACGGGCATCGGGGCCGAGCTGGGTTTTCACGACATTCTGCTGGACAAAACCACCAGCGGTGCACCCCTTTTTGCACTCAGTACGTCAGCCCAAATGCGCCTGGGTATGTGCACCGGTTCCCTCTCGATCAGCCACGATGGCGCCTACGCTATCGCCGTTGCGGCTCTGGACTGCACCGATGCGCCAGGTGTCTGAACACCCAACCGCTGACGGGTTTCAATGTGCATTCAACCAAAGTTGTGTAAAATATTTTTTCAATAACACAAATGCAACGACTCAAAAAAGGAATCACCGTGTTTCGTATAACAATAACAGGCCTCTTTGCTCTCGTGATGGCGTCCGGATGCACACACGTCCGCAGTATCCCTGTCCCCGAAGAGGGCGCATGGCAAACACTCGGCCCCAACCCCGATCGCATGTATGTCCGCCACGACGAAGGGCGATACGTGATCCGAGACGAACCCTACAGCATCAAATCCAAGAAAAAAGACCCCGAACTCCTCGGCCCCCAGCGCACCAGTACGACCGCAGTCGCATCCACATCAACTCCCCAGACACCACACGCCTCCAGCACCACCGCACCAACAATGACCAAATCAGACTGCATCAGCATGATCGGTGAAACCAAATTCAACCAGTATGTCCAAAAATATGGCGGAGAAAAAGGCGCGCTCCGTCGCTGCCTCATCCTCAAACGCATCCGAGGATAAAACCAACTCCTCCCACCCCGGAGGAGACCAACCCCCAACCCCCAACACCCAACACTAAACACCCAACATCCAACATTCATCATTCATCATTCACTATCCACCCTCTTTCCACACGCTAAATCGTATGAAAAAAATGTCACCATTGACATATTTTCAAATGTCATGACTTTGTCATACATTTGCCACTTTTATATGTTATCATTATCCTATCTCATTAAAAAGGAGGATCAATGAGACGATTGAGAATACTGCTCTACCTCGTCATCACCTTGACCAGCATGATGCTTATCGGTGCTTGTGGTGGTGGAGGCGGAGGTAGCGGTGGCAACGGAGCAACCGCCACCAGCTCAAACTGGGATCAAATGCAGTGGGATAAAGGCAAATGGAAATGACCGACATCCTCGTCCAACACACACCGCAAAGGAGACAAACAATGAAAACGACCAAAATCATTGCTATCGCACTCACGACGCTGGCCACAGTCGGGATCGCCGGTACGGTGAGCATCCCCAACACTTTTCAGGCCGATACCAAAGCAGTGGCCTCTGAAGTCAATGCCAATTTCGATGCGGTAAAAAAAGCCGTCAATGGGAACGCTGGTGATATTAAAACCAACGCAAATGATATCGCCACCAACAAGGCCGATATCGCCGCCAACAAGACCAATATAATCGCAGGAGGCAATCTCCAGGCAACACGCACAGACAACAACGTCACCATCAAACCTAAAAATGGATACGTTGCTGTCAATGGAGTATCGTTTGTAAGTCACAATGATTCCGAAACCTGTAAGCTCTACCGATACTATACCTCACCTTCGGTTGGTACACACTTTCTTCCCAATTCATCGGGATGGGACAATTGCAGTGCATTCGCAAGCGTCCAGATCCCTCCGAATGCCAAAATCAAAAAACTCACATGCCGTGTCAAGCATAATACGCCTCATGATTTGTTTGTGCGGCTTTACAAGGTAAATCAGGGACTTCTACCTCCTCCTCAATTTGGATACGGGAATATCCAAAAGATCGAGCTTATAAAAGCCAAATTGGATGGAAGCATTACAGGTACGCACACCC
>CAZWMZ010000228.1:0-4967 GCA_964634965.1 uncultured Nitratifractor sp.
GTGCTCGACGTGATGATCTCTCTGGCCGAAGAGGGCAAAACGATGGTAACGGTCACCCATGAGATGGGGTTTGCACGCAAAGTAGCCGACCGTGTGATCTTCATGGATGCGGGGCAAATCGTCGAAGAGAACGACCCCGAAACCTTCTTCAATCACCCCGAAAGCGACCGTCTCAAGCTCTTCCTCGAACAGATCCTCGACCACTGATACGCCATGGGCGCAAGGTCGCTGAGGTCGGTCAGAGGCAGGTGATGCAAAGAGACCGATGCTGTACTCGCTGCGCAAACAGACTCTTTCCAGGGAGGCAAGATGGCAAGACGTCCACGCATCGATTGGGCGGGATGGCACCATGTGGTTAACCGCGGAGTCAATCGAGACACCATCTATCGCGACCAGAAGGACAGGGATAGATTTCTGACGATCCTCTCCAAAGCGTGTGCGGATTACAAGGTTGTGGTCCACGACTACGGCTTGATGGAGAACCATTACCACCTTCTGGTTGAGACAGCACGCGACAACCTCTCGCTCTTTATGCGGCAGATCAATGCCAATTATGCCATCTATTTTAACAAACGCCACCAGCGTACAGGGCATCTGTGGCAAGGACGATATCGATCGTGGTATGTGGTCGATTCGGCCCACCTTGATCTTCTCTTTCGTTACATCGAACACACTCCGATCAAGACAGGCCTCGCCAAAAACGTTGGGGCCTACCCCTATACTCTGCTGGGAGCCTGGCTCCAAAGCGACCGACGCATCCTTGCGTGCGCCCGCCACTCCAAACTCCTGACAGACTATGCCCACAACAACATGCAGGAGACGCTGGAGCGTGCGCTAAGCCAGGAGGAGCTGATGCGACTCCACGAGGAGCAAAAACGCAAAACGGTCATCCGCGACCACAGCATACAGTACGACAAAAGCAAAAGTCTCGACGAACATTTCCAGCAGTGCGCAACACGCAAGCTGCGAAACCGTGCCATCATGGAGGCCCTCAACGACGGCTACCGACAGGCCGAAATCGCCCGGTACCTCGGGCTGAGTGCTGCGGCCATTGCCAAAGTCAAAGCGAAAATGCAGCACGAGCAGCTTACGTCTTGAGTGATCCGAATACGATTGCACTGTCCGCCGATCCGACCCAGAGAGCTTTGCAGCAAGACGCCAACGAACGCCGATGTGGATTTGAAGGATTTTATGCTTTCCCTGGAGACGATCCTGAAAGGGCGCTCAGGTGACCTGTTCGGGCAGCAGACCGTGGTGCCGGGACGCCTCCGCATCGTTGCCTTCTTCTCTTAGAAAAAGCTTTCCGAACGTCCTGGCTGCCAATGGCTGACTGCTCAAGAAGCCCTGATAGTAGAGCTCGACCCCCAGGTTGGCCAGCATCTCCCTCTGCACGGGCAACTCAACCCCCTCAACGACCACCGTACAGTGGAACTGCCGCGCCATCTGGATGATCGTCTGTACCATCGTGATGCTCTCAACGCGCTCAAGTGCATCGCGAATAAACTCCCGGTCGATCTTGAGGATTTCAAACTGAAACGTTCTTAGATAGGAGAGAGAGGAGTATCCCGTTCCAAAATCATCGATAGCACACCCGATACCGTGTCGGTAGAGCTCTTCAATGGCCCGTCGGGTGCGATCAATGTTTTTGATCAGAGACGATTCGGTCACTTCGATCCGAATGCAACTGCTCTCAACCTCAAATCGATTCAGCAGTTGCACGATCCGCTCAACAATGTCGGGCTGGATCAGCGACTGAACATCCATGTTCACCGACACATACTCCAGCGAAAAGATACCTTGATGTTGCCAGTCAGCGATCTGACGAATGGTCTGTTCGAGCACCCACCAATCGATCCTCGTCACCTGACCCGATTCGACCGCAATCGGCAAAAAATCAACAGGCACGATCAAGCCTCGTTCCGGATGGCGCCACCGCACCAACGCTTCTGCCGAGACGAGACGACCGCTCTGCACATCCACAATCGGCTGATAGTATACCACCAGCTGTTCCATCTCAAAAGCCGATTCAAGGGCATGTTGTACTTCGTAGACTTGACGATGACGCCTGCCCAGTTCATCGTCGTAGATGATTGCTTTGGTCTCCAGGCCGGATCGTTTGGCTTGAATCATTGCAATGTCAGCATGAGCAACCACTTTTTCGATGTTGCGCTCATTGGCATTGATGACCACGACACCAACACTGCTGTAGATGTCCAACGCATGCCCATCGATCAAAAAAGGCGTCAAAAACGCCTGACGTATCCCCTCCAACCACACATCGATGGTGGGCTGGATCCGATCCCGCTCTTCGGTCACAAACGGCACAACCAGGCAGAACTCATCGCCACCCAGACGTGCTACCCTGGTCTCCAGATTCCCCGAAAGACGCCGTATGCGTCGAGCAGCCTCGATCAGCACCTTGTCCCCGACATCGTGACCGTAGCGATCGTTGATGTGCTTGAAGTTGTCCATATCGAAATAGAACAGAAGCGAATGCCAGCCTGTATGACGCTCTTCGTCCAGCATCTCCTCCATGTAACGCATGAATCCACGCCGATTCAGAGCATGGGTCAACGGATCGTGCGAAGCGAGATACTCCAGCTCCAGCAGCGCCATCTGCTCACGCGTCTCATCCTGCACATACCCAATACCGCCCATGGGATTGCCCTTTGCGTCCACCAGCTCGGAGCATTTGACCTTGATCCAGCGCTCGCGGTAGGGCTCGTCTGTTTTGACCGTATACGATGCGGTGTAGGGCTCGCCGTTTCGCTGCAACGCTTCACGAAAAATTGCTGCAAGCGCCTCATCCTCGAGACGGTGCAGGCGGTGTCCCACTACGGCATCACGTTCGAGCCCGAAGAGATCCAGAAAAGCCTGGTTGGCATTGAGGATACGCTGGTCAGCATCGTACGAAACAATCCCCTCGGAGGATTGCGCAAAAAAGAGTTGCATGCGTTGGCGCACATCGTTGAGCTCTTCACGTGTTTTCTCTTTTTCGGCCTCCTTCTCCTGCAGCGCAATGCTTTGAGCGTATGCCTTCATGATGATGCCCGCTTGCGTTGATAGAAAGAGCACCAGCAGCAGTGCGATGATGTAAGTATCCGAACGCATCAACAGTGCCATCTCGACCGACAGCGGCAACAGCACGATCAACAGGTATCCCATCGCAGTACGATAATCTTCCGGCATGGCCCGAACGGCCCCGCTGCTGATGCCCGCCAGCATGATCACCGTCAGAAGCTGATAGTAACCCTCCAGATGCGGGATACCAAAAAGCGCCAGCAACGCAAAGAGCAGCGCCGTCGCCCAAACCTGCACCACAAACTTTTTGTGCCAGACGATTGGTGAATGGCGCTGGGGGTTGTATTTGTAGTCGTACGCATTGTAGAGTCGCCACAGCGTCAGTGTCACGATCAGACCGTACCAGACCAGCAACATGTTTCCGAGTCGAGAGATCAAGATATAGAGCAGAATGGTTTCGAAGAGAATCTGCGTGATCAGGGTGCTGCGCTCCATCAAAAAGAGCATATCGAGCGTCTCGACACTCACCATCTGATGATGGCGCAAACGGAAGAAGTTCTTAAAATAATCGACGAACGCCAAACCCGATACGTTTCTCATGCGGCTCCGTTCACGATCAGCCACCATACATCACGTTGGGCAGCCACAACGAGATCGGAGGGACATAGGTTACCAGCAGCAGTCCGACCAGAATCGCCATGCTCCACGGCAGGGCATAGACGATCACATCCTTGAGACTGACGCCGGTGATGCCACTGGTGACGAAGAGATTCAGCCCCACCGGCGGTGTGATCATCCCCAGCTCCATGTTGATCGTCATGATGATCCCGAAATGAATCGGATCGATCCCAAGCGAACGCGCCACCGGCAACAGCAGCGGCACCATGATCATGATGATCGCACTGGGCTCCATGAAGTCCCCGGCAAAAAAGAGCAGCACATTAACCAGCAGCAAAAACATCATCGGTCCTACGTGCGCATCCATCAGCGCCTGCGTGATCATCTGCGGAACATTCTCCAGCGTCAAAAAGTGGGCGAAGAGCATCGCGTTGGCGATGATAAACATGATCATCGCCGAGGTTTTGGCCGCTTCGAGAAAGACACGGGGCAGATCGCGCCAGGCGATATCCCGATAGATCACCATCGAGACAAAAAAGGCCCACACTGCCGCCATCGCCGCTGCCTCGGTCGGGGTAAAGATGCCGCCGTAGATCCCGCCGATGACGATCACGATGGTCATGAGCGCCCAGGTGGCATCCTTCATCTTGCTCAAGCGCACGCGAAACGGTTCGGGTGCGCTGCGGGTAAAGCCCAGCCGACGAGCCCCGACGTAGGTGACCAGCATCATCAATATCCCGATCATGATCCCGGGAATGACGCCTGCCATAAAGAGCTTGCCAATGCTCTCCTCGGCCGTCACTCCGTAAACAATCATGACGATCGAGGGAGGAATCAGGATCCCCAGGCTCCCTGCCGTCGCTACCGTACCGATGGCGTACCGCTTGGGATAACCCGCCTGTTCGATGGCGCCGAACATGATCGAGCCGATCGCCACCACCGTCGCCGGCGAACTGCCGCTGACAGCCGCAAAGATAATGCTCGCAAAGATCGCCGCCATCGGCAGTCCTCCGGGCAGATGCCCCACGATCGATTTGGCAAACTCGATGATACGCGCAGCGCTCGAGCCTTTTGAGAGCAGATTACCCGCTACGATAAACATCGGGATCGCCATGAGCGAATAGCTGTCGATCTTTTCGAACATCATCGATGAGATCTCAATGGGCGAAATGGGCGTAAAGAGCACCAGTGCGATAAAGGTCGACGCTCCCAGTGCGATCGCAATCGGCGCCCCGATGAGCAGCAAGAGTGCAAACATGCCAAACAGAACCGTGACGCTCACGCCAGCCCTCCGGTTCGTTTGTGCGCCTCGGCAAGATGCGCTTCGG
>CAZWMZ010000229.1:0-5667 GCA_964634965.1 uncultured Nitratifractor sp.
CGACTGGGGCTTCCAGGGCAACGGCTTCTGGATCCTCGGACGCAACGTCGATTTCGTCGACAACATCGTGGTCGGCTCGAGCAACACCGCCTACGCACTGGCGCACAAAACCATCGATGATGTTACCGGTGTCGTTGACAACGAGAGCCAAAATGAACGCAGCATCTCACAGGTCGGCCTCAAAAGCTTCGTCGGCAACATCGCGTACGGCAACAGCGGTGGGGTTTTCGGCATCCTGGGCGGTACGCGCAGCAAAAGCACCGAGACCATCAGCGGTCTGCTGGCCTACAGCAATGGTCCGCTCACCAAACATGGCGAATGGATCGGGTGGTGGTATCCTGATGATGTGGTGATGGAAAACATTACACTCATTGGCGACATTCATCATCCGCGCTACGGTGGCATCGGTACCGACTCGAAACTGCGCAAAATGGTGCTAAGAGATCTGCGCATCGAAGGGTTCGAGATGGGCTTCAGGATTCCGGCCTATGTCGGCCCCAATACGGTCGAAAATCTCTATCTGAACAACCTCGTCAACATGTACTACATCGCTGCGACCACCAACAAGGGAGCCAACACCACCATCAAAGGGAACATCACGTACGGTACTCTGCCGGGCCATCCGCAACAGTACAAGATCGAGATGGCACTGCGGGTGCGCGATGTGTCGTGGAAAAACTACTGGGATCGCCAGTTTAAGCCCTTTTCGATCCTCTATGCTCCCGAGGGCGAGACACCGATGAAACTCTATATGACGCGTGAACAGAGCCCCGACTATGTCGTCGATGTGGGCGATCAAAAGGGTAAAACAAACGCTCAGCTGGTACGCGAGGGGCATCGTCCCGTCGGCGGCGAGTTGCTTCCTGAAGATGCCATCGTGCTGCCGCAGATGAAAAATGTCTCGGGAGTAGCCGTTCAGTAGCTACCCCAAAAGGAGAGTCGATTGCAGATCAAAAGGGGCAACCTCATATCGGGATGGCTGGTGTGGGCGCTGCTCGTGCCGGGCGTACTTCTGTCCGGGGAGTTGTCGGCAGCCCGTACCGCCAAAATGCTCACCATGGGTCGCAAGGCAGCGCAGCTTTTTTGCACGCAAAAGCGACTCGATGCGATCGATCGCACGCGTCCGCGTGCTGCGGTGCTTGCCGAGCTCAATCAGAGCGCCTGCCGTCCGATGGAGCCGGAGTATCTCGAAGCGCTTTATCTCTATCTGACCCATCCGGATGCAACCCAAAAAGCGCGCAGCAGGATCGACGGCTTTACGCGCAAGGATCGCTGCCCGGTCTGCGGTATGTTTATTTACAAATACCCCAAATGGGCTGCCACGATGCGTCTGCGCAGCGGTGAGCAGATCTATTTCGACGGCGTTAAGGATCTGATGAAGTACTACCTCTATACCGAAAAATTTCACTACGATCGTGCCGAGATTGTGCAGATGGAGGTACCCGACTTTTACACACTGCGTCCCCTCGATGCACGCAAAGCGTGGTATGTGATCGGTTCGCAGATCCGTGGACCAATGGGCAACGAGCTGATCGCATTCGGTACGCGCCAGCGGGCCGAGACCTTTCTGCGCGACCACCACGGCATACGGATTGTGCGCTGGGATGCGATTACGCCGTCGCTGATCGCTCAGGTCGATCGATACGTGAGGCATTGAGATCGATGGGACGGGGGTTGCGTTGGCTGACAGGGGGTACGGTCGTGCTGGTGCTGTTGGCTGCAGCGCATGCGATGCTGTGGCGCGCCGTACGGGTCGATTATGGGCCGACGGTTCGGCTGGTGCGCATGGCCACGATCGCCTGGGGTGTTTCGCGTTTTGAGCCACGCATGCGCCGCTACCGCAGTGGTTACAGCCGTCTCTATCCAGAACTGCTGGCACCGGATCGGCTGCGTTTTGTCTGTACGTTGCACCCGGATAACCGTTCGGTGCGGCGTCGGGGAGTCGCACCATGAGAGGGATCGTGCGTTTTGCAGCGGTCAATCTCTCGCGCGAGCTCTCGCGCTACACCGGATTGCTTGTGATGTCGGTGGTGCTGATCTTTTCGCTGGCGAGTTTGATGTTTCTTTCGCATGCGCTTGAGCAGCAGATCCTTGCAGCGCTCGAGGATGAACCCGATTTTGTGGTGCAAAAAGTGCAGGGCGATCGCATCGTCCCTCTCTCGACAACGCTGGCCGATGCCTTGATCGAGATCCCCGGTACCGTCAAAACCACACCGCGGGTCTATGGACGCTATTTCGTCGAGCACGGGAATCGTTCGTTTCTGATCGTGGGGGTTGATTTTTTGGATGAGCAGAGCCATCGGGGACTGGAGGCGATCATGCAACAGACCGATCTGAATCGCTTCTTGACGCGACGCGATCAGGCCTTGATCGGTGCAGGAGTTGATGCCTGGCTGCGTGCACACCACTACGGCGCGACCTTCAAGCTCTTTACCCCCAGCGGCCGACCGGTGGTTTTGAAGCGTTTTGGCGTTTTGCCCCCCAGCACCCGCCTCTTGACCAACGACATGGTGCTTGTGCCGATCCAGACGGCCCGCACTATCCTGGGACTCAAGCGCAACGAAGCGACCGACTATGTCTTCAATGCCCCCAACGAACTGGAGTGGGAAGTGATCCCCATCAAGGTCGCTGCGCTGGATTATGATCTGCGCGTCGTGAGCAAAAAAGAAGCACGCAAAGCATACGAAGAGATGTTTGATTATCGCAACGGCCTCTTTTTGATGCTCTTTCTTATGGCGCTGGTGGCCTACCTGATGGTGATCTATCAGCGTCAGGCGCAGCTCTATTCGGTCGAGAAGCGTACCGTCGGCATCTTGCGGGCATTGGGCTGGAGTCGTCAGGAGATGATCGCGCTCAAGCTGATCGAGAGTCTGATGATCATCTTGATTGCCTTTGGGCTTGGTATTGCGTTGGCCTACGGATATGTGTTTGTATTGGGGGCGCCGGGGCTGGTTCGTATCTTCGTCGCGCCGGCAAATCTGCCGATGGCACCGGTGCTGACACCGCAGATCGATCTCTTTGTGGTGATGACGCTCTTTTTGCTCTATGCGTTGCCGACGATCGCGGCAGTGATCCTGCCGGTTTGGCGCACTGCGAGCGCATCCCCGGGGGAGGCGATCCGATGAGTCCCTTGATCGAGATGCGTCATCTAAGCCGTTCGTTTGACGGGGGAAAATCGTTTGCGCTGCAGGAGGTGTCGTTGCGCATCGATGCCGGCGAGGCGGTGGTGCTGCGCGGCATCAGTGGCAGCGGCAAAAGCACCCTGCTGCAGATCGTAGCCGGGATCGACCGCCCCACCAGTGGCGAGGTGCTCGTGGCAGGAGAGCCGTTTGTGCGCTTGCCCGATCGTCACCTCTCGGCCTTTCGGCGTCACCACATTGGGATGGTCTTTCAGCAGTTTAATCTGATCGATCATCTTAGCGTCGAGGAGAATGTCTGGGCGGCGATTGCGCCGCTGAATCTCTCGGCAGCCGAACGCACCCAGCGGATCGAACACGCACTCGAGACGGCGCGCATCGCTCACAAGCGTCAGGCGCTGGCGGCTTCGCTCTCGGGTGGAGAGAAGCAGCGCACCGCCATTGCACGCGCCCTGATGAACGACCCGCCGCTGATCCTGTGCGACGAGCCGACGGCCAATCTCGACCGCGACAACAGCCTCCATTTTATCGCCGTACTGGAGCAGCTGCATGCCGAGGGTAAAACCCTTGTTGTGGCCACACACGATCCGCTCTTCGATGCGCTGCCTTTTGCGCATCGTACGGTCACGATTCGGGAGGGGAGGATCGATGAACCCGATTCTGTTTGAGAAGCATCTCTTTGTCTTCTTGTTTGCCGAGACCGTGATCTGGGGGATGCTGCTGTGGATAGCCCTCGTCGCATTGATTCTGCTGGTGCGCTGGGATTTTGCCCAGGCAACGCCGCAGCAGTTTCGTCTGGAGAAGCGGAGCGACCTGGTCACGACGGTGGCGGTTGTCGTCGGGGTCTTTAAGCTGCTGCTCTTTCCCTATTTTGTCTTTACGATCGATCGACTCAGTGGCGTTGTGCCTGGAGCCATGTGTGCTGCCGGCGTGATCTCGTTCAACACCTGGGGAATGAAGCTGCTCGTACTCAAGCTGGCAGTCCTCTATGCTCTGCTGAGCTGGATGGTGCTCAACCACAACGATCTGCAGGGGATGCGCTACCCCTTTTTCCGCGCCAAGATGGCCTTGATAATCGGGGTGTTTCTGCTCGTCAGTGTCGAGGGGGGACTCGATTTTCTCTTTTTCAGCGGGATCGATATCCATCAGGTGGTCAACTGCTGTTCTACGCTCTACGGACTGCTCGAGGGGATGAATCCCTTGCCGTTTGGGCTGGATATACCGTTGTTGTTGACGCTTTTTTACCTGCTCTATCTTACGATCCTCTCCGCCCATCTGGGGCATACCGATGTGATCCTGATCCCGGCACTGGGGCTGTTTGGCTATCTGGGATACTATGCGGTGGTCTACTTTTTTGGAACCTATATCTACGAAGATCCGAGCCACAACTGCCCTTTTTGCATGCTGCAGCGCGACTATGGCTATGTGGGGTATCTGGTCTGGGGTACGCTCTTTGGTGGAACCTTTGCCGGCATGGCAGCGGTGCTGGACGAACGGCTCTCCAAACGGCGTTCGGTTGGGTGGCGGCGACTGATGGTGGGACTGTTGACGCTCTTTGTGCTGCTGACGACAGCTTATGTCCTGCTCTACCGCCTGCGCAACGGTGTCTGGCTCGCCCCCGATACGGGTGATGGCATGGCGGGCATGATGATGTGATCGACCCAGGAGAATAGAGACATGCAACGGTTTTTTCGATACGGGAGTTATCTGCTGGCGCTGGGGGTTGTCGTGATCATAGGCTATGCCCTCGCACAGCGTGATGAACCGGTCTGGGTCGTTCGGGGCAACTACGCGATGGAGCCACTGGATTTCAAACTCAACCACACCAACGACCCCATCTCAAAAATGCTGATACGCCAACGGGAGAATGCCGCCGAAGCGGTCGGCGAAGATGGTCGAACCTACTTTTTTAATGACCCGGGCGATCTGATCCTGTGGCTCAAAGACCAACCCGTCGGCGCCCGGATCAAACTCTGGGTCTATACGATCGATACACACCGCTGGATCGATGCGCGCATCGCCTGGTATGGCATCCGGGATCGGACGGTGATGGGCTATGGGTTCGGAGCCCGCGAACAGCGCTGCGACGAGTGCATTTCGTTTGACCAGATGCGTCTGCGCATGCTCCACGACGAAACCCTGCTCAATCCCGTCATCCGCAAACGCCTGCTCGAAGATCACTATGAACATTGACCCAAATCAAAAACAATGTAAGAAGTGGAGATCCCGAATTTAAATCCAAAGTGCAATTTTTTAGAGCAAAAAATGTAAGGAGTTGTGAGTTTGGGTTTGAAGGATAAGATAAAGATAAAAGGAGTCTAAATCAAAAAGCTCGAGAAGATGCTCTTAGACTACAAAGATATCCAGGAAAGAAACAAACAAATACTCAAAGCCTACACCCAAGGCTATTCTCAGCACATGATTGCTAAAGTATTGGGCAGATCACAGCCTGCGGTGAGTGGGGTGATTAAGAGGAGCAAGAAGTGAGTTATCATAATCACCTGACCCCTGTTTCGCGACTCTATCCTCT
>CAZWMZ010000230.1:0-1513 GCA_964634965.1 uncultured Nitratifractor sp.
CCCTGTCTTGCGTTTTTGTATCATCTCTAAAAACCGTTTGACTCCCTGCGGTTCGTTTCGGTTGCCGTGAAGCAGGACGATCGAGCCCTTTTGGGGAGCTTGACCTTTTGCGATCCATGCGTTGGTGCCGATGGGGATGAGTCCGAGGTCGTGTATGATTTTGATGGAGTGTTTGTTGGAGACCAGACCGGGGAAACGGAAAAAGACCGAGGGGACGACGCCCGCTTCGAGGAGCCGTTTTTCGAGGCGTAGGGTGTCGCGTCGCAGGTCGTAGCCGGGGGTGATGGCAAAGGTATTTTGGTCGGATGCGCCGCGGTGATAGGGGTGGGTACAGGTATGGTTGCCCCAGGTGATGGCGAGCTTGCCGTCGTGCTCCCATGACAGGAGTTGATGAAGCGCTCTGGGGTGCTTGTCGATCCATCTGCCTGTGACGAAAAGGGTGACGGGCACGGGGTGGGGGTAGTGAGCGATCAGTGCTTCGTAGAGTCGTTTTTCAAAGCCCCGTTTGGACGATGGGCACAGATCGGTGGTGATGGCGATCCCTTCGGAGTCCTGATGGGTGATGCCGTCGTTATGGAGCGGATAAGGGGCGGCGCTGCTGCGAGCGAGGAGTCGAGTATAGCGCGAAGGGCGGCAGGATCCCCATGCTGTTTTGGGCAGCGGTTCGATCGTGGTTTTGAGGGTGTGGGTGTCGACCGTAAGCTGTTTGCGCTGGCCATCGAGTACAAAGGTACGGATCGCGGCACGATCGCCGTCGCATCGAGGTGGATGAGCCGCATAGTGGGCAATGGTGCCCCCTCGGACAACAACAGCAACCAAGAAGATCAATGCAACAATGCGCAGAAGAGAAATTCGCATAACACGATTATACCCAAAGAAAAGATCAACATCTCAACATCCAACACCCAACATTCAACATTCAGCATCCAACATCCAACATTCAACATCCAAATATCGCCGCCCTCGCCAAATAAGTTTTTCGCTATAATGTCCGTCAAATTTTATCCAAGGAACTGCCGATGAGCACCCTGCCCCCACATCATGAAACGACGTTAGAGAATGGCCTGCGTGTCGTCGCCATACCGATGACCAATGGATCGGGAGTGGTCTCGACTGATCTGTTTTACAACGTCGGCAGTCGCGATGAGATGCTGGGCAAGAGCGGCATTGCCCACATGCTCGAACACATGAATTTCAAATCGACCGAACACCTCGCCGAGGGAGAGTTTGATGAGATCGTCAAACGTCACGGTGGGATCAACAACGCCTCGACCGGCTTTGACTACACCCACTACTTTATCAAAGGCGCCGCACGCAATCTCTCGATCTCGCTGGAGTTGTTTGCAGAGCTGATGGCACATCTGAAACTGACCGACGAGGAGTTTCAAAAAGAGCGTGATGTCGTCGCCGAAGAGCGTCGCTGGCGTACCGACAACCACCCGCTGGGTTATCTCTATTTTCGCATCTTCAACACCCACTACACCTCCCACAGCTACCACTGGACACCGATCGG
>CAZWMZ010000231.1:0-12266 GCA_964634965.1 uncultured Nitratifractor sp.
CCAGCGGCAAAATCCTGCTTGGCCCCAATGGCAAACCGTCGCGCATCATCGGTACTGCTCAGGATATCACCCAGGAGATACGTCTGCGCAAAAAAAACGAAGAGTTGGCTTCCATTCTCGAACGCTCTTCCAATGAGATCTACATCGTCGATCCTCACACCCTGAATTTTATCTACGCCAACAACGCTGCTTTGACCAAACTGGGCTATTCTCTGGAGGAGTTACGACAACTGAACACAACCGATGTTGTGGATAATTTTCCGGCCGAACGGATCGAAACACTCCAAAAGCAGATTTTTGAAAAACAGGAGAGCTATCTGCGGTTGCGTCACAAACGGCGCAATGGCGAGACCTATCCGGTCCAGGCGCATATACAGCTTCTGGTGCTTGAGGAACAGAAAAAGGTGGTAGTGTTTGCCACCGATATTACGCAACAAGTCCAAGCCGAAAAAGAGCAGAGACGTCAGGATATACTCCTGCAACGCCAAGCGCGGCAGTTGACATTTCAGGCGATGCATGACTCCTTGACAGGGCTTCCCAACCGTGCTTTGCTTGAGGAGCGGTTGCAGATGGCGATCCGCGAAGCGCAAAAGCGAAAAGGCAACGTTGGACTGCTCTTTATCGACCTGGACAATTTCAAACAGATCAACGATACATTGGGTCATACGTTTGGTGATGAGGTGCTCAAGATCGTCTCCAAACGATTCAAACAGATGCTTGGGACCGGCGATGTACTGGCGCGACAGGGCGGAGACGAGTTTGTCGTCGTCATCAACAAGGATCTTCCAAAAGCCTACTTTGGCGTCTTTGCTCGCAAGCTCATCGATGCCCTCAAGCCTCCCATTGAGCACAACGGTCACGAAGTGCACATCCACGCCAGTATCGGTATCAGCCTCTATCCTCGCGATGCCGACAATGCCAACGATCTGCTCCAGTACGCCGATACGGCCATGTACGAAGCCAAAGATGCCGGACGCAACACCTACTGCTTCTACACCAACGAGATGACCCTGATGGCTCTGCACAAGGCTCACATCGAAACCCGTCTGCGCCGATCGCTCAAAGAGAACGAATTTGTCCTTCACTATCAGCCAAAAATCGACGGTCGCGATCGCAAGCTCATCGGCATGGAGGCGTTGGTGCGCTGGAAGGACCCCGATCTGGGGTTGGTCTATCCCGATCAGTTTATTCCTGTTGCAGAGAAGTCAGGCTTGCTTGCCGCGATCGATCTGCACGTCATGGATCAAGCGATGGCGACCTATCGCCGCTGGTATGACCAGGGTCTCAAGCCGGGTGTGCTGGCCTTGAATCTTTCGATTCGCCAGCTCCTTGATGACAAATACATCCCCCAGCTGCGCCAATCGATGGCTCGCAACCATTTTCGACCCGAATGGCTTGAGCTGGAGATCACAGAGAACCATACTATGAGCGATCCTGAGCTGTTGATACGGCGCCTGAAAACGATCAGCAATCTGGGCATCTCCATTGCAATCGATGATTTTGGTACAGGCTACTCGTCGCTGGCTCACCTCAAGCGCATGCCTGTTTCGGTCCTGAAGATCGACCGTTCATTCATCGTCGATCTGCCCGATAACAAGGACGACCGTGCCATCGCAAGCTCCATCATTTCGCTTGGAAACAGCCTCAATCTCAAGGTGATTGCCGAAGGGGTACAAAATCGCGATCAGGTCGTTTGGTTGATGAAGCGAGGGTGCCATCAGTTTCAGGGCTACTACTTCTCACGACCGATGAATGCCGGACTCGCTGAAAACTTCCTCTACGATACCAAAGAGGTTGATATGACAATTTGACATATTGTGTCATCTTTTTGCGCAGGGATGCTATAGTGCCGTCATATCAAAAAAAGGAGTTCAGCCATGATTGTCGGGATCGAAGGGGTTGTTGAGCACAAAGAGCCCACACGAGTCCATATTAATACAGGCGGATTGATCTACGAAGTACATGTGTCGATCAATACCGCCAATCGCATCACACAACCACGCGTTCGACTGCGCATCACCTCCATCATACGCGAAGATGCCCATCTGCTCTATGGGTTTGAGAACAAACAGGAGCAGGTCATGTTTGAAACCCTGCTCAAGATCAACGGCGTGGGTCCTCGTGTTGCGCTGGCAGTTTGCTCCACCTTTACGCCTGCAGCGTTTGCCAAAGCTGTAGCCGACAAGGATGTCGCCATGCTCAAACGTGTCCCCGGAATCGGCCCCAAGGCCGCCGGACGGATCCTGGTCGAGCTGGCCGATTTTGTGCTCGAGACGACACCGGAGGGTGCGCACGATGCCGAGGCTGCTCACGAGGCAACGTTGGCACTCGAAAGCCTTGGTTTCAAGCGCGATGCGATCCGGAAAGTCCTGAACGACCTTCGGGGCGATACCGCTACGATGGTCAAGGAGGCACTCAAACGACTGCAACGCCTCTGATCAAACCACGTGGCCTCTCCTGGCCCAAATCCCGAGACAGAAACAGTGACGGCGTATCTGCATCGCAGATCCGTGGACTGAGTGTACGAGCGTCGCGCCAAACCTGTGGCAGCGACCCACACGCTGCACAAACCCCTCAGATACGAGCATAGCGCGGTTTCAAAGCATTTTAGCGCGATGCAATGAGGTTTTGAGTGGAAATGGTGCGGATGATGTAGTGGTTGGCTTCGTTGATAGAGTGGATCAGATCGTTGAGGTGCTCAGCATTGGAGGTGCTGAACGGCTCCTGGATCGATCGTTTCAGATCGACAATGCACAGATCGATGTACTCCAGAAGATTTTGCAACTCCGGTGTATCGACGGACGACTTGAGTGCCTGCTGCGTTTGGATCAAGCGCTTAAGCATGCTGTGGTCGTCGCGTCCATTGACATACCCGAGGAGAATCTGCTGAGAGATCTTTTGGTTGTCACGTGCCAGCTCGATTGCAGGTTTTGCCCAGGCACCTGCGGAGCCGAGCGCCAGAGCCAACAGGGCTGTTCCCAACACTTTTTTCATCGTAAATCCTTTATTGATATTTAATGATATGAAATTATAAGCTTTTCCCTCTTAAAATATTATTAAATATGAAACAAATGAATGACATTTTGCACGCATGTTTGTTTGAATAAATGTCTTCAGATTGCAATGGTTGCGACCTCTTTTAGAGGCACCCTTATATAAAACATGATAAAATTGGTTCGAATTTCAAAAGGACAAATGCCCATGCTTCGGATTTGTGTAGCGCTCGTTTCGGTGTGGCTGTTGGCTGGGTGTTCCGGGGGGATCCCTGGTTTCAAGGACGCCAATGGCTGGAGCCGGGGAGATCGGGAGAGTTTCCTCTCCATCTATCGCGAAGACCCTTATCTCTCCGCATGCGGGCTGGAGCCACTCTATCGCCAATATCAGAGCAGTCACGATACTGGAGTGCTGACCCGCATGTTGGTTGGATACGCACACAACATGGCACACAGTTGCATCGATGCCAACGCATTTCGTGCTGCCCAGGCGGCTCGACGGGCTCAGGGGATTAAGACCTATTTTGCGTTCGAGGGCCCCGAGGTTGATCCGACACAGATCCGTGCTCAGCTCAAGCAGGGCGTCTCAATCGAGGCGATTCTTGCCCCCTATCTGCCACGCAATCCACAGTTTGGCAAGCTTCTGAAGTACTATCGGCGCAACGCAAACGATCCCCGGCAACGCATCCTGCGTTTAAACATCGAGCGTACCAAGCTGATGTCGCGCAAAGGATGGGAAAACTGGATTGAGGTCAATGTGCCCGAGTACACGCTTCGTTTTTTCGAGCGGGGGCATGTGGCGATGCATTTTGCAGTGATTACAGGCAAGCCCGACTGGCAAACGCCCATCTTCAGCTCGACCATGAAATACATCGTACTCAATCCCACCTGGACCATGACCAGTAACATTGTTCGGGAGGATTTGGTCCAGAAAGTCTTGCGCGATCCACGTTATCTGAAGCGTCACAACATGAAGGTGTATGATGGATATGGCGACGAGGCCAGAGAGATCGATCCAGCCACCATCGACTGGAAAAAGTATGCGGGCAAAGAGAACACCACTCCCATTCCCTTTCGGGTGGTTCAGGGTTCGTCGAAACGCAATGCATTGGGGACGGTCAAATTCATGTTTCCCAACCGCTTTTCGGTCTACATGCACGATACGCAGACCCAATCGCTCTTTCGACGTAAAAATCGGGCGTTTAGCCATGGGTGCATACGCTTGTCCCGCCCAACCGAGCTGCTCCAGAAGATCGCAGTGGAGTACGCATCGACCTCCATGGCGCTGATCAACAAGCACAAAAACAACCGCAAAATCAGCTACGTCAATCTTCAGCAACCCCTGCCGGTTCACCTCGTCTATCAAACAGCCTATGTTGATGGCGGGCTTAAGTTTTTTGACGATCCCTATGGGTTTGATGCTCTGCAAAAGGTAATACACTGATGGCCATCAAAACCGTACACTGCTGCGCACACACATTTCAACTCCATTATACGCTGCTGCATCCGACACAATCCAACACGCTCGTCGTACTGCATGGGTGGGGCAGCAGCCAGGCGATCATGCAGCGAGCCTTTGGGGCCCATTTGCCCCAATACAGACACATCTACATCGATCTGCCCGGTTTTGGAAAGAGCCCAAACGAAGTGCCGTTGACGACAGCAGAGTATGCTGAGATCGTGCGCACTTTTCTTGCCCGGATGGACGTTGTGCCGCAGGTGGTGATGGGCCACTCCTTTGGCGGCAAGGTAGCGACGTTGCTGGCGCCACCGTGTTTGGTACTGCTCTCTTCGGCTGGGATACGTGTACCCAAGCCACTCAAGGTACGCACAAAAATCGCCCTCTTCAAGGCGCTCAAGCCGTTTGGGATTGCCCGACTGCGACGTCTGTTTGTCAGCAGCGATGCCAGAGAGATGAATGCCGGGATGTATCAGACCTTTAAAAACGTCGTAGACGAAGACTTTTCGGAGCATTTTGCTGCGTTTGCAGGGCGGGGACTCTGCTTTTGGGGTCGGGCCGATACGGCAACGCCCCTCTGGACGGGAGCACAGATCAATAAACTGCTGGGCAACAGTCGCCTCATTCCGATGGAGGGAGATCACTTTTTCTTTCTGCATCATGCAGGTGAAATTGCCCGAACGATTGAGCAGGAGTGTCTGCCAACCGATTCGCAATCTGAGCCAGGGGATAATGCATGACCGTTCTCAACTTGATCGCCTATCTTGTTCTGCTTTTAAGCATGGGTTATTATGCAATTACGACGCTGCAGTGGTACAGCTACAAACTTGACCGCGTGGTGTTTCATCACACCAAGCCGTGGTGGAATCTGGTCTATTTTCTTGTGCCGTTTGCGCTCTATGCGCTCGTGGCATCTGTGAGCGAATATGGCTGGGTGGTGGCACTGGGGTATCTGCCAGTGTTTGCGTGGTGGTATCACGGACTCGACAAGCCACTGGTGTGGACGCAACGAACCTGGCTCTATTTTGGCGCACTGGTGGTGACAGGGCTCCTGGTCGCGTTTGTTGCACCGTACAGAACCATTCTGATTCCGATCCTGCTTGCATACGGCGTATCGGTGGTGGTCGAAGCGATTCGTTTTGGCGGTTTTAAGCGTCAAGCTCAAGCCAGACTCGAACGCATGGAGGATCTGGTTGTCATTGGAGTCACCGCCAGCTATGGCAAAACGAGCATCAAAAACTTCATTGCCCATCTGCTTGCTGCACGCTACCGCACCTACGCTACGCCCCGCTCGGTCAATACGTTTGCGGGTGTCGTCAAAGATATCAATGTCGATTTGCCCGAAGATACGCAGGTGTATGTTGTCGAGATGGGCGCGCGTGGGCGAGGCGACATTGCTGAGATAGCGACCTTTGTGCATCCGCACTATGCAGTCGTGGGACAGATAGGGCCAGCCCACATCGAGTACTTCAAGACGCTCGAGGCCATTCGCGACACCAAGATGGAGATTGTACGCTCCTCACGTCTCAAGCGTGCATGGGTACACACGAGTGCGCACGTCGAGCCGACCGAGTCGATCACGGTATTTGGTGAAGAGATTACCGATGTCGAAGCGACGCTGGAGCATACGGCTTTTGTGATCGATGGCGTACGATACGAAGCCCCCATTCTGGGCAAATTCAATGCGACCAATCTGGCTGCAGCGATCTATGTTGCCCGCGAACTCGGTATCGACGAAGCGACGATACAGGCGCGACTCGCAACGCTCGAGCCAACTCCGCACCGCCTCCAGCGCATAGATGCAGGCGGCAAAATCCTTCTCGACGACAGCTTCAATGGCAACATCGACGGAATGATGGCGTCGTTTGATCTCGCGGCGACCTATGCCGGTCGCAAAGTGCTGATTACGCCCGGCCTGGTCGAGGCCGATGAGGCACTTAACAAACAGGTAGCCCAGCGGGCCGACGCGGTGTTTGATCTCGTGATTGTCTCCGGCGACCTCAACTACCCCATCTTTAAACGCTACATCGCTTCGGAGCGATTGCTCAAACTGGCGACAAAACAAGAGATGGAAGCGATGCTGGCTGAACAGACCCGTCCGGGCGACCTGATCCTGTTCGCCAACGATGCCCCCAGTTTTGTGTGAGTCTCTCTGTGGAGGTTTTGATCCGTGCTGGATCGAGCTCTCCGGCGCTCTCTCCTCCTGTTGGCGACGTTATTGTTGCTGTGTGCTGCTTGATGGACCGGTTTGCTTGATCTGATGTCGGGCCCAAGTGACGATCGCTTTGCGCTCGTCGGGCGTTAAACGCGCCTCCTTGTGTGCCCACACGTAGAGCGGCAGAGGCATGGTGCCGTTGGCGGTGGTTTTTGCAATGCCCTCAAGACGCTCCAGTTTTTTGTCTTTGCTGTAACGGTTCCAGAGGCTGAAGTTGAGCCATTTGCGCCCGTCGCGCACGTGAGCACGCACCTCGAACGACATGGGTGCGATGTTGCCATACCAAGGGATATTTTCACGGTTGGAGTGGCAGTCGTAGCATCCTTTTTTGAGCGCATGCATCACCGCCGAGGGTGCCTCAACCTCGTCATGGGGTTGGGTTGGGGGTGGGGTAGGGATATCGATACGAATCAGCTGCAACAACGCAAACGTCACGCCAGTCCAGCCGATCAAGTGCAACAGTGTTTTCATGGTCAGTTTCCTTGCTTTTTTGAGTGCAACTATACACGAGTTTGCTTATTGGCTGTTGAATGGGATGGGGATCTGTAAAATCAATCATAAAGGCCAGATCAAAGAACCGGTTGGCATTAAGGCAAACGATAAAAAACCAACAACCGTTCCTGCCCTATTGAGCGCTAAACTGTCAGCGCTCAATGCCATAGCACGTGTGCTTAGAACGCGAACTTTTCTCCGATCATAAAGGCCAGCTCCAGGGATTGATTGGCGTTAAGGCGAGGGTCGCACTGGGTGTGGTAGCGGCTGCTGAGATCCTCTTCGGTGATGGGGCTGGAGGTGCTGCCGGTGCACTCGGTGACATCTTCGCCAGTCATCTCCAGATGGATGCCGCCGGCGATCGTTCCTTCGGCTTCGTGGATGGCAAAAAACTGCTCCACTTCGGAGAGAATTTTGTCAAAATCACGGGTTTTAAATCCGGTCGAGCTCTTTTGGATATTGCCATGCATGGGATCGATTGTCCAGACGACCTTTTTGCCCGCATCGCGTACCGCACGCAGCAGCGGTGGAAACGCTGTACCGATCGTGTCGGCTCCCATCCGGACGATCAGGTTCAAGCGCCCCTCTTCATTTTCGGGGTTGAGCGCGTCGATCAATCCGATCAGCTCATCGGCCTGCATGCTCGGGCCGACTTTGCATCCGATGGGGTTTTGGATGCCGCGAAAATACTCGATATGCGCTCCATCCAGATCGCGCGTACGATCACCGATCCAGAGCATATGTGCCGAGGTGTTGTACCACTGTCCGCTGATGCTGTCGATTCGTGTCAGGGGCTCTTCATAGTGGAGCAGCAGCGCCTCGTGTGAGGTGTAGACTGTGGTTTGGCGCAACTGGAGCGTGTTGTCACTTGTGATACCGGCAGCTGCGAGAAACTTCATGCTCTTGTCGATCTGATTGCTCAGCTCTTCGTAGCGCTGCCCCAGAGGGTGGCCTTTGATAAAATCGAGGTTCCATCGATGCACTTCGTTCAGATCGGCCAATCCGCCACGGCTAAAGGCGCGCAACAGGTTCATTGTGGCTGCTGACTGGTTGTAGGCCTTGATCATCCGCATCGGATCGGGTACGCGGGCCTCAGGCGTAAAAGCGATGTCGTTGATGATGTCGCCGCGATAGCTGGGGAGCTTGACGCCATTTTGCTCTTCGTAATCGCTCGAGCGCGGCTTGGCAAACTGTCCGGCCATCCGGCCGATCTTGACAACCGGTTTGCCGCTGGAGTAGGTCATGACAATCGACATCTGCAAGATCAGTTTGAACATGTTTTTGATCACATCAGCGTTAAAGGCGGCAAAACTCTCCGCACAATCGCCTCCCTGGACGATAAACGCTTCGCCTCGACCTGCTTTGGCCAGGTCGCGTTTGAGGTTGCGGGCTTCCCCGGCAAAGATCAGAGGAGGATAGCTTGCCAGTTCCTGTTCGACCCGCTTGACCGCTTCGGGGTTGTCATAGGTCGGTTGCTGTTTGATTGGATATTTTCTCCAACTGTTTGGATGCCAACTCATACGGTTTCCTTGTGATTAAGTGCGCGATTATAACCTATCTTCTATGAAAATCCCATGCAGTGGGCTTTGAAAAAACTGAATAATTTTTTTAGGCCTGTTTTATCATTTTTTAAGAGAAAATATGCCTTTTTCACAGGGTGAATAAGGTGTGAACAACTCATATTTTTTAATGCGACCCGTGTACACGGGCTTTGCGGGGTATTGCTCTCCCGGGGTTACTGTTTGTGCGCAACAAACGTGACAAAATTGGCCCATTGAAATACCGTCGAAACGTCGGTAAAACCGGCATCCAGGCACATTTTAATGTTTTCAGATATCGTAAAAGGAATGAGCACATTCTCGAGCGCTTCGCGTTTGCGCGCTATCTCAAATTCGCTGTAGCCGCGTGTGCGTTTGAAGGTGTGATAAATGTCGATCATTTGCTTGTTAAGGCGCTTGTCGTCAAAGACCACTTTTTCGGCAAAAATGAAGCGTCCATCGGGTCGAAGTCCCTGTGCGATACGCCCCAGCAGCTCCAGACGCTGCATCGGTCGCACGAACTGCAGGGTGTAGGTCGCAACCGCCACGTCGATGTCGGTGTAGTCCCATGTGACAATGTCCTCAAGGTGCAGCTCGATCTTTGCGCCGTACGCTTCTGTTTTTTGGCGGGCACGTTCGATCATCGCTGCTGAGTTGTCGAGGCCGATAAGCTCCATCTCTGTCTGCATGCGGCTGTGGAGGTTGAGCAAAAAGGTCGCCGTCGATGATCCCAGATCGACGATCCGTTTGCCATCCTCCTCCTGCGCAAGAATCAGATCGATGATCAACCGCTCAACCGTCTCATAAAAGGGAACCGAACGTTCCAACATGTCATCAAAAACCGATGCGACTGCCTGATCGAACTCAAACTGCTTCTCGATGGGTTGAGTAAAGACGGTATCTTTTTTGTTCATTCTTCTCTCTTCCTGACCTCGGCAATGTCGTGCATGATCTGATGTTTAAGCGATGCAAGATCGCTGAACGTCTTGTTGGGTCGCACATAGGCCTCAAACGCGATCCAGACGCGTCCAGAGACCTGGCCGATGTCGCGATCGATGATGTGTGTCTCGACCGCAAGTGTTCCATCGGTCGTCCGGCGGTGTCCTGTAAAACTGACACTGAGATACCACTGCTTACCGATACGCGTGCGGCTTGCATAGACCCCTTCAGCGGGCAGCTGATAGTCGCGTACCTGCAGGTTGAGCGTCGGCACCAGCTCACGCGAGCCGATCCCTTGCCCTGCGATCACCTCACCGTCGATGCGGTAGGTGCGTCCGAGCAATCGGTTCGCAGCTGCGATCTTACCCGTTTCGAGAAGGGTGCGGATGGTGTGCGAATGCACCGAGAGACCATCGAGACGAACTTCATCGACGATGATCACCTCGCCATCAAAGAGCCGACGCAAGCGATCGGCGTTGCCCTCGCGCCCATGCCCAAAGCCAAAATCGTATCCCACTACGATCCGCTCCAGATCAGGCAAGTCCGACCGCAAACGCTCAACGAATGCCGATGCCCCCAGCATCCGAATCGTCTCGATCGGATAGAAGAGCAGCGGCTTGTCGCAATACCACGCGCGTTTGTATCCCGGTGTGAGATAGCCTGTTCCCTGTTCGATCACCACTGCGGCATCGGCCTGAGCGATGAGGGTTTTGTGTGCAACATGCATGCCGTCAAACGATCCGATGGCAACGGATCGGATGGGGGACAAAGAATCGATCACGTGCAGGCCTCCCCGGATTCTAATATGAGGCGTATTATAGCCCAAATCTCGAAAGAGAATTCTTCGAATCTGCGCTATGCTTGTATTCAAGGGCTTTGCGTCAAATGTGAGTCGTACCCACAGGTGCGTCGATGATTTTGTGCGAAGCCCCTGGGTGCGATGATGGTGCGGAGTCGTGCATTTCTGTTTCGAGATTTGGGTATAGCCAAAGCGAGGGGATTTTGACTTCTGTTTTGGTATACTTGGGGATCACATTTCTAAAGAAATGATCATGCCCTGAAGGATGGCTCATGTTGCGTTTTGTCTCGATGGCTCTGCTGCTCTGTGTTGCGTTATCGGCCGATACTCTGATTCCTCAGAGTGCTTCGGATGTGACGTTGACGATCTACAACGACAATCGGGCGTTTGTGCATGACATACGTCAGACCCATGTCACTGCCGGTGCACAGAAGCTCACCTATGAAGGGGTGCCGAGTCAGGTGATTCCCGCCAGTGTGGTGCCGACCTTCAGTGGCATCGATACGCAACTCTTCTCACAAAACTACATGTACGACCTGATCTCGCTCCAGTCGATGCTCACCAAAAGCATCGGGCGTCCGGTCACCTTCAAAACCAACGGTCCAAACCCGGTCGAAAAAACAGGCATTCTGCTTAGCGACACCTCGCCTGTCATGGTGCGCGACGATGCATCGGGGGCGATCGTGTCGCTTGCACACCCAACGCAGGTGATTTTCGCGCAGATTCCGCCCAACATGATTACGCGCCCCAGTCTCGTGTGGAACATCAAAGCCGCCAGTGCGGGCACACTGAAGGTTGATCTCAAATACCTCACCACCGGCATCAGCTGGAAAAGCGACTATGTCCTCAATCTCGACGACGACACGCTCGATCTGATGGGATGGATCACCGTCAACAACCGCTCCGGCGTCACCTATCCTGATGCCCGAATCGCCTGCATCGCCGGCGAACTCAACCGCGTTCATGAGCGCACCGTACCCCTGAGGACAAAGGGGGTCGCTATGGCGATAGAGCCGGCAGCGGATGTCGCACAGGAGTCTTTTGCCGGATACCATCTCTATACCATTCCGTTTCGTGAAACCATCGCGGATCGTCAGCAAAAACAGATCCGCTTTCTTGACAGAGTCGGTGTACACTACACGCAATATGGTCGCATGAAGAGCCACTTTTTTGCCCGAAATGCTCATCGGAAGATTCGCTTCCAAAACACAATCTCGTTTGTTAATACTCAGGAGAATCATCTCGGAATTCCTCTTCCCAATGGCATCGTCCGCATGTACCGTACCGACAGCCATGGCCAGAGTCGGTTCATCGGCGAGAGCCGCATCGACAACATCCCCGAGGACGAAACCGTCACGCTCACAGTCGGAACCCTGTTTGACATCACCGGCGAACGCACCATCACCAAATATGTCGAACGCCGAGGCTACAAAAACGTCGAGACCACTTACACTCTCCACAACCGAGGCGAAAAGACCCGCACCCTCAAAATCGAAGAGACCCTCCCCACCTACGGCAACACCATCAAGTTCAAAACCACCTGCCAGGATATCTGCTCAACCCAAAAGAAAAACGCCTTTACACGTCTCTTTACCATTCAACTCAAACCCAAAGAGAACTACACCTTTACCAGCGAATTCGAAGTCTACGACTAAGCCCCAGTCGTCGATTTCCAATTCTCACCCACCCCAACCATTACTTTTACTTTTTAATTTTTACTTGTTAATTTTTACTCGAAACAAATACCCCCACTCCCGATTCCCCTCCTTGCCAGTGACGGGACTTGGGCTTTTGCGCTGCAAAGACCAGCCCAGACGTGATGCAGCGGCTT
>CAZWMZ010000232.1:0-2952 GCA_964634965.1 uncultured Nitratifractor sp.
TACCTACCAAGGCAAAGAGTACTACTACGCCATCAACGGCCAAAACGGCAAAATTGTCGGTGAGCGCCCTTACAGTTATACCAAGATCATCTTCCTGATCCTCGCCGTACTGGCCATACTCGCTGGTGCCGCCTATTTCGACAAGATACGCACCCGTTTTGTCTCATCAAGCCATACCCCGACCTATACGCCCGCAACGCAGCCAGCTTCGAGCGATCTGTTCGCACAGATCACCGATTGCGAAACGCACGGAGGCGTGTGGGATTACGTCAACAACACCTGCCAACGAAACTGATCGCACATCGCACGATCTTGTTTTTTCGTTCTGAATGTGCTATTATTGTTATGTCTCAAGATTTACATAAAAGGATTTATGTATGACGGTTCGAAAAAATTTTGTCTTTGACGAGACCGTTGCGGAACATTTAACGGAACTGGCCGAGGAAAACGGCACATCGATGACGGCAATGGTGCAAGAACTCATCGAAGAGCGGTACAAAAGCAGCCGAGTCAAAAAGCGCCTTGAGGCGTTTGATCGGATCGCAGGGAGTGCGAACGGACTCTTCGTTGGGAAAACTATTCAGTCGATTAAAGCAGACACGGATGTATAGGCGTATTTTTCTCGACGCCAATGTATTGGTGGATATCTACGATTCATATCGTCCCTTTTCTCGTGACAGCCAAAAAGCGGTACGCTACTTGCTATCACAAGAATCGGTAGATCTCTTTACCTCGTGCGACATTATCACGACCATCTACTATTTGCGCGCAAAACATGCCAAAAATCAAGCTCTGGAGGATATTGTCCACATCAATCAGATCTGCCATATCATTGAATTTAGCAACACCGAAGTGACCCGAAGCTGCTCATTAATGAAACACGACAGCCGCTTCAGCGATTTGGAAGATACCCTTCAGTATATCATGGCAAAAAAGATCGATGCCGATCTGATCCTCAGCAACGACCGACAATTTGTCAGCGATGAGATCGCCATGATGTCCACGGAACGCTTCTGCCGAGAAATGGGGTTATAAAACTCAACACAACAAAAGATACCCAAAGGTGTTGCACCATACCATGCACACAAATATACGAATATACCAATCAACTAATATGCACTTATGGGGGTGATGCTTTAGCTACACCCATGTGCGACAGTAGTATTTCTGAGGCTGAAGCCTCAGCTCCGATACGCGTAACACGGCACACGTAACACGTACCACGAAATCTACCCACTACTCACTCCAAAGGGCACCCAAAAACATATGCTATAATCCCCCATGCAGTTCGACCACGATATCCAAAGCTCCCACGCTGACCTTTTCTTCTGCCTCCGTGACATCTTCCTCAGTTTCGAGGCAATTCACGAAATCAAAAACGCCAAACAAACCTCCTACAAAGACACCCATGGGCACGCCATAGTCCTCATGCGGGTGCGGACAGATGGGGTGCGGGTGATTTTCGCCCAAGGCGCTAAGCTTCAACCGCGTTATCCTTTTTTGCTCGGAGATGGCAAGATCGTACGCCACATGGTATTTAGAGATATCAAGGAGGTAGATGAGGGCTTGATACGCAAAATGATCGAGGAGAGTTTGGTGCTCACAATGGAACACCGAGAAATGCAACACATGCGAAGGCGGTTAAGATATAGCACGTAATATGCCTATCATGGCAAGGACGCCCACAAGGGCCAAGAGGAGCCCCTGCAACACCGGGTTCTAAACGCTAAACGCTCAGCACTCATCCCGCCGGAGGGGTTTCGACCGGTATGACTGGGCTCGCAGGCTTGGCAGGCTGTTCTGGAGCGGGCTCGGCGGGTTGCTCCTGAGCGGGTTTGGATGCCGGAGCGATGGCCTCTTTGGCCTTGTCGAGAACTTCGGCAGCTTTCTCTTTGACCGCCTTGGTTGCCTTGTGGGTCACTTCGGCTGCTTTTTCGGTCAACGATTGTTTCTTTTTCTCTGTGGCTTCGCTTTCGCTTGCTTTGGGGGTTGGCTTGTCACTCGCGTGCCCGGCGGTGTCGGTCGTTTGGATCGCAGCCGATGCATGCGTTGTTTTGACGTTCACGCCATGTTTGTAGGTCAAAGCACATCCCTTTTGAACCACGCCGGTCGTTCCCCAGAAGAAGAATCCCAACATGAGCAGAAAAACGATCCGAACCACTGCACGATCAACAAAAGCAGTGATGAGCTTGAGCAGCAGAACACCCAACGAACCATACAAGAGCCAAATGCCGCCATTTTTATGCGCCTCAAGCAGCGTTTTGGTCTCTGGACTGATCAGATCTTTGGCGCGCTGTGCATCGGTCGTACCGGTCAGATACGCCCCCAGATACACCAGCACCATTACCAGCAAAAAGAAGAAGCTGATCGATCCAATCGTACGTCGTCGCAACGCCAGATTGACCAATTCGAGTATCAGGATCACTACCGGAAGCGCCACGGCAAAATGGACAATGGCAGGGTGCATCATCTCCGGAACAGCAAACGGCAAAGCGATATCGGGCAAGCTTGGAGGAGCAAGATTCATATGAAATCCTTGTAAATGGTTTGAGGTATTATAACAAAAGATTACCAAAAACGATGTGATGCCTCCTGTTTCACCAGGAAGAGTGGCGCAGTTGCAATCCTCTCAACTGTCTCAGAGAGCGACATCAAAACCTCACCCGAAAGCAGATTGCTTCTGTTTATTCAACCAACCTCATGGCATACTGCAATGGCACCAGCAGGCCATCCCCCCCGCCTGCGTCGCACCGCCGAGCCATCTCCAAAATGGATTGGCCGACGGTACCGCCGGTACCAAAAGATCTCTGTGTGCACAGTACAACGCCTATTTTTCAAGATAGCGATAATCGCGTTTCGACCACACCACCAGCTGGGCATGATCTTTGTAGTAGCCGGTTTGAGCTCGGTGGATCTTGAGGTGCGTTCCTGTTTTGGGGCGACCTGCTTTGC
>CAZWMZ010000233.1:0-2360 GCA_964634965.1 uncultured Nitratifractor sp.
GCAAAAGATTTTGCCTACATACACGAGGCCGATGGCCTGCTCGAAATCGGCGCAGCCATGCCCAGCGGACGCATCGTCAGCTATGCGCGCAAGCACGACATCGGTGGATTTGAGTTCTGTGCCAAACTGCCCGGAACGCTCGGTGGCATGCTTGCGATGAATGCCGGCGTCAAAACGCACGAGACTTTCGATCGCCTCGCATACGTCAAGATCAACAACCAATGGATCCCAAAAGAAGCGATCCCGCACGGATACCGCTACGCCGATCTTGGTGGCATCGTGACCGCTGCGCGCTTTGGCATCGAACGGGGGTTTGATGCGAGACTGCTCAAAGAGCTCGCCGCACTGCGCGCCAACCAGCCCCGCGACCCCAGCGCCGGATCGGCCTTTAAAAACCCACCCAACGATGCCGCCGGACGCCTCATCGAAGCGGTCGGTCTGCGCGGCCATCGCCACGGCGGCATGGCGTGGAGTGCACAACATGCTAACTTTCTCGTCAATCTCGGCAACGGAACATACGACGAGGCGATCCACCTCATCGAGCTGGCCAAAACCCGCGTCAACGAGCACTTCGGTATCCTCCTCGAAGAGGAGATCAAAATCCTAAACCATGACGTCTAACGCCGTCCAGGCAAACGATCTCGATGCCCTTGAGATTTGGTCTCTACTCCCATCCATCTGAAAAGGGCTTTTTTCGGTGTTTCTCTTTTTTGTAGTCGGTTTGGTTTTTGAGCTTTTGGAGGCGATTGAGGTTGCTCATCTCTGCTTCGCGCATGTCGGCATAACGCGCATCGTCAAAATCCTCCTGCTGTGTCTGGCGATGGAGACGCACAATGTAGGCATGCGTCAGGCGCAGATACTCTGTCTCCATGTGCGGCTGTTCAAGAGCATCGAGCTGCACCACGAGATCATGGAGCTTTTTGGAAAAGGCTGCAGCCGTGGTCGATTCGTTGCGCAACATTCGAAAGAGATTTTTGGTGATCTTCTCCAGAAATGCGATGTATTTCTGGCGGCGATACTTCTCAATCTGCCGAGGGGTGTAGCGAGGCATGGCGCTTACTGGCGCAATGTAATAGGGGTGCCCACCTCGACCATCGACCAGAGCGTACGCATGTCGCTGTTGGTCAAAGCGATGCATCCATCGGTCCAGTCTTTGGAGAGGGTATAGGCATCGCCATGTCCATCGGCATTCCAGTGCGGCTGGCCGTGGATGGTGATCAGGCTGCCCGGATCAACACCGCGCGCTTTGGCCCGGGCAATGTCCTCGGCATTGGGATAAGAGATGGTCATCGCCATGTATTTGATCGCATGACAACGCTTATTGACGATGCGATAGGTACCGATAGGGGTGCGCTTGTCACCGCGGCGCTCTTTGGGGCCCTGATAATCCTTGGCTCCTAACGAAACCGGAAAGGTCTTGAGCACTTTCCCGGCACGATAGAGGTACATCTTGCGATCACTCTTGTCGACGACGATGTTGTCGGCCAGCACACTGCTCATTGGTTGTGTGCAGTCGCCGCTGTAGGTTCCTCCCGTGACGCCGGTCGGTGCCGATGGGCCACACCCACCCAGAAACCATACGCCCAACACCACCAAAAGAGCCATGGAGAGCTTTTTCATTGCGAGACCCCCGAAATGTGATGGTACGATTGTAGCATAGAAAAGTATATGAAAGGGTTTGCAGGGCACGATCCACCCTGCAAAAAGAGCATCAAGGGCACATCAAAACGGATCGCGCCCACCCCATCGAAAGCTTTCGTCAGAGCAAGACAGACCCAAAACAGACCTTTATGGGGCCGGGCCAAAGCCAGGCCGAAGAGGTCCAACGCAACACAAGCACAAAATCTCAATGCCCAAAAGAGGACAAAGCCGTTGTGGGTATGAGATATGTTTCGAGACGCCTTTAGGCCTGTGCGGCCGCTTTGGCAGCAGCGATGACCGGTGCGTAGTCGGGCTCATCCGTGACTTCCGGTACGACCTGCTTGTAGGTCACTTTGCCATCTTTGCCCACGACAAAGATCACGCGCGCACACAAACCTGCCAGAGGGCCATCTTCCAGCAGTACACCGTAGGCGTTGGCAAACGCTTTAGCGCGAAAATCGGAGCAGACTTTGATGTTCTCTACACCAGCAGCTCCACACCAGCGCGCTGCAGCAAACGGCAAGTCCATCGAGACGGTGATCACATCGACACCGTCAAGCTTGGCCGCTTCGACATTAAAACGACGTGTTTCGGCGTCGCAGGTAGGTGTATCGAGCGACGGCACAGCCGAGATGAGCTGCACACGTCCCTCGCCACCGACAGTCTCATCCTGCAGCATAGGATTGGAGTTGACGACCGTGACGACGGGAGCGACATCA
>CAZWMZ010000234.1:0-2253 GCA_964634965.1 uncultured Nitratifractor sp.
TGGGTGCGACGCTGCATCTGGTGCGGCCGTTGGGTTTTTCGATCGAGGATCGGGATCTCAAGCGGGCGGGGCTTGATTATTGGCCGCAGCTTGATCTGAAGGTGTGGGATGATCTGGAGAGCTTTTTGGCTCACCACCCGATCGGGGAGCATACGCATCTGGCGACCACCAAGACCGACCGACCCTATTGGGAAGCGAGATTTGCACCGGGGGATTTTCTACTCTTTGGCTCGGAGACCTCCGGGCTGGATGCGACGCTTTTGGATCGCCATACCGATCGCTGCATCACGATCCCGATGAGTGCACAAGGGCGCAGTCTCAATCTGGCCATCAGTGTCGGGATCGTTGCCTATGAAGCGGTGCGCCAAAACAGCGAACTTAAGGAGATGCGATGAGTATCGGGGATCTGTTTTATATCGTGGCAATGATCATGTTTGCCTGGATGACGTTCGCAATCATTCGGGGGAATTTTCAGCGCAAATTCAACGACGACGGAGAGCGCATCGATCTGGTCGAAAAGTCGAAGCACTCCAGGACTACGTCAGAGCGTGATACTTAACCTCTCCATCGGCATCTTCGTCTCGAGCGCGACGGTACATATCGAGCAAGCGTAAGGTGATCTCTGGAATCGGATGGTGGCTGTTGTTGATCTCCAGCTCGCTGCAGTAGATATGATCGCCTCCCTCTTCGCGAATCATTTTGATCAAACGCTGAATAAAGTAGTATCCTCCATCGACTCCGGTTCCCTGGCACAGCAGGGCATAGAGGTTTTCTGAGGCATCGACTTCGTAGACTTTATAGAGGATGTCGGTTTTGCGCTTTTGGTTACGAATCAATCCTTCGAGATCGACCGACTCAGCCGAAATGAGTGCCGCAACAAAAGCATCTGTTTTGCGATTGTCCAGAAGATAGTAAAGCAGGTCAATGCCGCTACGCAGTTTGTCGGTCAAGGCTACGAGCCGATCAAAATCGTTCTCAGCGATACCCGGTTTTTGGTGTTTGCGTTTCTCTTCCATGGGTCGATACTCCTTGTTAGATGGATGGCTGACAGGATCGGTCATTATACCATGATTACCCTTGATGCCCCTCTCCACGGGCCAATTTTTCGATAAAGCGTGTGACCAGTCGTACGCCTGCGCCGCTGGCTCCGTGTGGGTTTTCACCCCAGGCCGATTCGACGTAGGCTGGTCCAGCGATATCGATGTGTGCCCATCGGTCGCGGTGGTGTGTGTCGATGAACTCTCCCAGGAAGAGCCCGGCCGTGATCGCACCGCCGTAGCGGGTGTTGGCGACGTTGCAGATGTCGGCGATCTTGCTGTCAATGGTTTTGCGCAGGTAGCGGTTGAAATGCAGCTGAGTGGCGTTTTCGCCGCTGAGCTTTTCGGCTGCATAGAGGAGACGTTGGGCCGGCTCCTTGCCAAAGCCCATAATGCCGGAGGTGTATTGACCGACACCGACGACACAGGCTCCTGTGAGTGTTGCCAGGTCGATCAGGTAGTTGGCTTTGACCTGCTCCTGGGCATAGGCGAGCACATCGGCCAAAACCAGCCGCCCTTCGGCATCGGTGTTGCGCACTTCGATGGTCGTGCCGTTTTTGGCGCGCAGCACATCGTCAGGCTTGTAGGCATCGCCCCCGATCATGTTCTCGACCGCCCCGACGAACCCATGCACTTCGATGGGCAGCTGGAGTTCGCTCACGGCCTTGAGGATCGCCAACACAGCAGCTCCGCCGCTCTTGTCTGCCTTCATTGTGACCATAAAATCGCTCGGTTTGAGGCTCAGTCCGCCGCTGTCGTAGGTCAGCCCTTTGCCTACGAGCGTGACGATCGCTTTGGGTTTTTTGGGACGATAAGCGAGGTGGATCAGGCGCGGCGCATGGCGGCTGGCGCGTGCGACGGCCAACAGCGCATTCATCCCCTCTCTTTTGAGCGCTTTTTTGCCGAGGATCGTGACGCTCAATGCATGCTTTTTGGCCAGACGTTTGGCGCTCCTGGCCATGGTTTTGGGGTAAAAATCATCGGGGGGCGTGTTGACGATGTCGCGCGCGAAATTGGTCGCATCGGCTGCAACGACCCCTTTGGTCAGGGTGCGTTTGAGGCTGGCAAGATCGGGGCGGTAGCCGTTGTACTCTTCGGTCGAGAGGATCAGGGTGCGCAGCGAGAGGGAGGTGGGTTTGCTGCGATAGCGGTCGAAGCTGTAAGCACCCAGTAGTGCCCCCTCCACCTGAGCTCGAAACGTAGCGGTGCAGTGAGG
>CAZWMZ010000235.1:0-2295 GCA_964634965.1 uncultured Nitratifractor sp.
TCTGGATCGTAGTGGTGTGCGCTGCGTCATAATGAATACGCACATGCGGCAACAGAGCAATGCGCTCACTCCGGGGTGAGATTTCGATCCCATACACCCACACTGTTGCCAGCCACACCAGCACCAGTCCTCGACCTGTCCGCACTACATACCCCCCGTTTTTTCATCGTGCATTATAGTCAAATGGAGATAAAAGTTGAACAAAAATGTGCGTCACGTGACGCAGAACGTGACGCCAATACGTTATAGTTATGTAGAGTGTTTCGCGACAAACGCACTTGATGATCGGATCTTCGTGGGTGCACCTTGACGTTGAAAAAAGCTTGCAAAGTGGTGAGTGCAACATGCTTTTGAGGCCGCCCCGAGAAGAGGTGTGTACATCCCAATGAGAGAGGAGTCGTCGATGAATCCATTCCGAATCCTCCTGCCGTCGATTTTGCTTGTGGTTTTGTCGATCGTTGCGATTTGGGTGCAGCGACCGGTTCGTGTCGATGCACCAGGCATGGAGCGTCCGGGCGGTTTCGAAACGATACGCAGAGCTCATCATCCCTCAATGGGGGCAGATGAAGCCAACCAGACACTTCAGCATCCGGATCTCTCCAACTGTGCGCCCGAAGCGCTGGAAGGGGATGATCGTCGGTGTCTGGAGTCACGCGCTCCAGCACGTAGCGAGCAGGGATGATGTCTGTTACGGTATGATGCCGCCAGGCATCATGCTCCCACGATCCCAAAGGACAACGCTTCGATCTCGTCGTGTTCGCGGATAAATGCGTTGATGGTCTCGAGCGTGAGCGTTTCGATACGCTGAAGTTCCTGTTGTCCGCTGCCCAGTGGTTGGCGACTGTAGTATTCATGATACGCGCGCGCCAGACGTCGCGAGAGCGTCTCGGTTCGTAACGGTTCGCTGCCCAGAAGGAACTGTTTGGCCGCTTCGAGCTCTTCGGCGGTGATGCCTTTGTGCACGAAGGTGCTGACCACCTCGCGAACCACCTCGATCGCTTCAGTTTCGCTCTCGAGCTTGGTCTGCAGATGACCCGTAAAATAGTGTGCAGTACGCTCCAGGGCAAACCGACCGTAGGCGGAATAGGCCAGGCCGCGTTTGACACGGATCTCCTCCATCAGCCGACTGCCAAATCCGCTGCTGCCGAGCACAAATCCAGCGACCTTGGCCAGATGGGTCTCGTCTCCATCATAAGGCACCTCAAACGGCGCACCAAAGTAGATGTAGGCCTGGTCGCCTGGTCGCACTTCGCGCAGAAGCGTTCCGGATGGATTGGCAGCACAAAAGGGCAATGCATCGAGATCGTGAGAGGATAATGGCTGCAGCATCCGCTCGATCCATCTGGCTGCATCATCCCAGCTCAGATCGCCACCGATGACCACCGTCGCGTTTCCCAGTCCCAGATGCCTGGACAAAAAACGATCCAGATCATCGCGCGTCAAGCGTGCGAGCGTCTCGGGCGTACCGTCTGCAGGGCGTTCGCGTGGCGTATCTTGGAAAAGTATGCTTTTGAGTGTCAGCGATGCGATGTGGTCGAGATTGCTCTCTTTTTGGTGCACGCTGCCGAGCATACGCTGCTGTACAGTCGCAAAGGCTTCGGGGGTGACATTGGGGTCAGCGAAGAGCTCTGCAGCCAGCTGCGTACCATAATCGAACGCCTCTTTGAGTGCACTCAACATCACGACCAACGACTCACGTCCCGCATACGCACTCAATGTAATCGCCTGCGATTCGAGCTTTTGAGCAAAAGCGATTGCACCGTCCCTGCGCGTTCCCTCACCCAGCAGACGCGCCGCCATCTTCGCCTCGCCCGCGATCGTATCCGCCATCGAACCACTCTCGCCAAACACCAACTGCATCGAAACCATCGGCAGATAGTGATCCTCTTCGAAAATCACCGGAATGTCAACCCCATGTACAGTAAGGGTCTTCAGTACAGCAGCCATAATATGTTCTCCTTCATTTTAAGTTTCAATCATCCCTAACCCCGCCATCAATATCGCTCCAAAATCTCATAGGCCGTATTGCGCTTGGCAGGTTGCTCGCCGATGTCGGCGATGAGGCGGATCATCTCCTCCTGGTTCATGCGGTTCGTAACACCGGCAGCTGCGACGACGTTCTCCTCCATCATGGTGCTGCCCAGATCGTTTGCGCCCCAGCGCAGTGCCATCTGGCCAATGTAGCTTCCCTGGGTCACCCATGAGCTCTGAAGATTGGGGATGTTATCGAGAAAGAGACGTGCGACGGCTACGAGACGCAGATAGTAGTTCGCGCTCGTTTTGGTCAGCGTGGGA
>CAZWMZ010000236.1:0-8217 GCA_964634965.1 uncultured Nitratifractor sp.
CAAACAGGTCCGTATCATTGCGATTACACTCACCATCGCCATCTTCAGCACGCTGATTTTGCTGCAGACATCCAGACCCAATGTTTATCTGTTGCCCGGCTTCTCGCTCGCGATGCTTTACGCTCCCATCTCGGCTGTGCTGTTGTTGCGATGGCTTTCGCCCACGCTCAGCCTCAATATCCCGCTGCACGATGCCAACCGTCACATCTATCTTCTACTCAACTACCTGTTTGTTTTTCTAATAGCCTACCTTATCAGTATCGCTATATATGACGGTGTGGACTATCTCGTACGCCAAGCCTACGATCAAATTCACTCGGCTCTTTTGTCACTGCACAAGGGGGTCTATTTTGCACTGCGTACGTTTTTTGTGCATCTGTTGTGGTTTATGGGAATACCGGGCGAAAATACTGCCAGCATGCTGTTTCCATACAGCGATTTCAAAACCGCAATTGTCCCCCATCTTACCTGGCTCGAATTTAATCGGATTTTTATCAATATTGGAGGGGCAGGAGCCGGACTGGCGATCCTGCTGGCTGCCATATTTGTCAAAAAAACACGCACATTGACCACCATCGTGCTCATCTCGATCCCCTTGGCAATTTTCAACATGGACGATCTGCTTCTCTATGCGTTGATTGTGCTCAATCGCCACATGTTGATTCCGTTTTTGCTGGTGCCAATGATCAATTTGTTGCTGGGATATACGTTTGTCCATCTCCATCCACTCATCTTTGGCGGAGATTTTCGGGTCGTCTGGAACACGCCGTTTCTGCTGGACGGTTATCTCAAGACAAACGGCGACATCACCATCGGCATGTTTCAAATCATCCTTCTAGCGATCGATGTGAGTATCTATCTGCCGTTCATGCGTCGCTTTATCACGACACGTCTGTTGCCGAACCATTTGGCCAAACTGGCCGAGAAGCTTGACATACGCAGCGAGATCGAGGCGGAGAAAAACCTCCAATCCTATCAGGCCTATCGCGATCTGCTCGATACCAATGCGCGTCTTGAGAACGTCCTGAAAGATCTCAAACTCGAAAACCTCTACATCTACTATCAGCCCAAAATCTCCATTCCTGAGGGAACCTGTACGGAGTTTGAAGCCCTGATTCGTTATCGGCACAACGGTGAGCTGCTGGGCCCGCTCTTTCTGGAAGCACTTGAAAAGGCCGGCATGGGTCCCATCATTGATCTGTGGGTCTGCACACAGGTCTACAACGACCTGACCAGCTGGAAACAGGACGGCTTTGCGCCCCTCATCAGCATCAACCTCCACCCCGATACCCTCTTGAACGACCAGGCAATCGAACGGATACGGACGTTGTTTAAGCGCCACACGGTCATGTTTGAGATTCTCGAACGCAGCTTCATTCGAAACGACGATGCCATGACCAATCTCAAAAAACTCCAGTCAGATCACCATCGCATCTCGATTGATGATTTTGGCATCGGTTATTCGAATCTTTGGATCCTCTTTTCACTGGAGGCAGACGAATTGAAACTCGACAAAAGCCTGATCGACAAGATTCACGAACCCAAAGCCTACTATCTGTGCCAAAGCATTGTCGATTTTTCACACAAGATCGGCATGGTGGTGGTCGCCGAAGGGGTCGAGACGCCGGAGCAGCTCAGGATCGCCAGGGAGTTGCAGGTCGATCGCATTCAAGGATTTTACTATTCGCAAGCCATCGCCGGAAGCGAAGTCTATACCTACTGCCAGAATGTAACCGTCGCGCGCGAGTCGGCCCGCAAGGAGGGCCAACACACCTCCCGGACATCTGCATCGCCCGATGACGAAGCGTGGAACCCTGCCGGGGAGCAGCAGGAGCCCCCTGACGTCTAAAGAGAATTCTTTGCGCAGCAGAACGCAGCCCATATGCTGTCCAGAGGTCACCTTGGAGTATTGGCCTGCACGTGGCACGGCCTTTGCATATCCCGCCAAATCAACTCCCAAACCCACCGCAGACAACAACAACCGTGCCGCATGAAACGTACCCAGGGCCGTGGGACGGGCTTCTCTTTTCTGGAGACGTGCTAAAGCCCCTTTAGAACCACTTCGTACAGGTGCTCCACTGTGGCATCATCCAGATAGAGTGTCTTGCCCGTCGCGAAGAACGTTTCGATCTGTTCACGATCAAGCGCGGGTCCATAGATGCACGCAGGATGGGCCGGATGAAACGCAGCCATGAGACTGACCGTCGTCTCGACAGGGCGTTCGCAGACGTAGCAATCCCAGTCAACATGCAGGCGCCCCTCGTGCCGCAAGAGAGTGTGGTAGCTTTCGACAACGATGCGTCGTGGGTTTTGGCGACTCCAGCGCCTGGCGGCATCGAGCAACAGTTCAAAATAGAAAGACTCCAGCGTTTCGCTGTCACGCAGATGGGGTTCGAAACGCTGGAGAAACGCTTGCCAGATCATGCGACGATTGCGATCATGAATCCAGTCAAATCCATAATGCCGCAAGTGTCGCATACGGGGCAGGTAGGGACCGCTCTCTCCCTCCAGTTCAAAATCGATCAAATGTCCTACTTGCAGGATCGAATGGCGTGCACCATAAAAGCGGTAGTAGCGTCCCAGCGTACGCTCGCCCAAAACCGTAACAACCATATCTTCGTTGCGCGCGCGAGTCAGGGAGAGGACAAATCCTTTCATGAGGTTTTAACTCCCTTTTGGGTAAAATCTTGTGCTTTGGGATTTTCGGAACCCTACTGAAAACTTGATTAAGGTTGGCTTATGCAAGATCTTTTTACCTCGTTCAAGGACAACTGTGGCTTTGGGCTGCTCGCGTCCATCGACAACACCCCCTCGCGCAAAAACCTCGAAGATGCCGTTACGGCTCTTTCGCGCATGATTCATCGCGGTGCCATTGCAGCAGATGGCAAGACCGGAGACGGCAGCGGACTGCTGATGTCGATACCGCATGCATTTTTTGCGCGCACTTTGGCTCAGGAGGGGATTGACCTGCCGGGAACGTATGCGGTGGCGGTGCTCTTCAGCACCAACGAACACGACTTGACGGTCTTTCGCGAAATCTGCGAAAAAAATGACCTCCATCTGTTTCACACCCGGACGGTTCCGGTCGATACCAATGCATTGGGACAGCAGGCGATTGAAACACTGCCGACGATCTACCACCTCTTTGTCACGCCCCACTCACTCATGGGGCGCAAACGTTTTGATGCGCTCATCTATCTCTCGCGCAAGGAGATCGAAAAGGCCCTCTCGTATCAGGAGGACTTCTATATTCCCTCCTTTTCGTCCACAGTGATCTCCTATAAAGGGCTGGTGATGCCCACCCATCTGCGCGAATTCTACACCGATCTGGACGATCCAGACTTTGCGATCAGCTTCGCACTCTTTCACCAGCGCTTTTCGACCAATACGCTGCCGCAGTGGAAGCTGGCGCAGCCCTTTCGCATGATCGCTCACAATGGCGAGATCAACTCCGTGACCGCCAACCGATTCAACGTTGCAGCCAAAAGCGAATTGATCCACAGTGATCTCTTTAGCGATGAGGAGATGGAGCGGTTGATTCCGATCATTCAAGAGGGAATGAGTGACAGTGCCAGTCTGGATAACTTCATCGAATTTTTGAGCGTCAACGGGATGGATTTTTTCCGCATCGCTCGTTCGGTCATTCCTGCTCCGTGGCAAAACGCCCCGCATATGGATGCAGATCTGCGTGCCTTTTATGAATATGTCAGTACGACCTTTGAGCCATGGGACGGTCCAGCAGCAGTGAGCATGACCGACGGACGGCACATCGGCGTGGTGCTTGATCGCAACGGATTGCGCCCGGCCAAATACATCATCACGCGTGACCGACGCTTGCTCATCAGCAGCGAATATGGTGTGCTCGATATCGACGAAGATCAGATTCTCGAGCGCGGACGTTTGCAATCAGGCGAGATGATCGGGCTGGACATGAAGTACGGAACTGTCCTCAAAGACAACGACATCAACGACTACCTTAAAACCCGCGAACCCTATGGCAAGTGGCTCAATGAGCACATGGTCTATCTTCAGGAGTATGTCGATCGCCCTGTCAGCGATGTTGAGCGCTTTACCCAGGAGGATCTCGAGGCCAAGCAGCGCTACTTCAACTACACCCTCGAAGTGCTCGAGCAGGTAATCGAGCCGATTGTCAAAGAGGGCAAAGAGACCACCGCATCGATGGGGGATGATACACCGCTGGCGGCCTTTTCGGATCAGCAGCGCAGCTTTTCGGACTTTTTCCGCCAAAAGTTTGCACAGGTGACCAACCCGCCCATCGATCCGATCCGCGAAAAGACCGTTATGTCGCTCAACACCGGTTTTGGTGAGATTCGCAACATTCTTACCGAGGATGCCGAGCATGCCAAGCGACTCAAGACCGTTTCGCCGATACTCTCATACGACAAATTCAAGGTCTTGCAGGAGTTTGGCAATCCTGCCAACCCCAAATACGACCCCACCTACCGCTCCAAAATCTACCCGATTACGTACGAACAGGGACTCAAGGATGCGCTGGAGCGTTTGGCCGGAACGATTCTGGATGACGTACGCGATTCGGGAGTGCGCATTATCATCCTGGACGATCGAGGCGTCAATGCCCATATGCGAACGATTCCGATGCTGATGGCCGTTGGTCGACTCAACGAAGCGCTTCTGGAGGCAGGATTGCGTCATGCTACCAGCATTGTCGCGGTGACCGGTGAAGTGTTTGATTCGCACAAGGCGGCCACGCTGATCGCCTATGGTGCCTCGGCGCTCTATCCCTATCTTTTCTACGCTACAGCCGTCGAGGTGGCTCAGCGTTGGGACAAGGATGTCGACATCACCACTCTGCTTAAGCGCCTCCGCAAATCGATGAATGCCGGATTGTTGAAGATCATGTCCAAAATGGGGATTGCTACCATCGCGAGCTATCGTAACTCCAAACTTTTTGACATCATCGGACTCAGCGACGAGATCGTCCAGGCCTGCTTCCGGGGTTCCCATGCCCTGCTCAAAGGACTCGGCTACAATGAGATTGGCGCACGGATCGCCAAAGCCCATGCCGACGCATACAGTCCGCGCGTCAAAAACAGCATCTTCCCCCTCAGAGTTGGTGGATTTTACAAATACACTCAGGGAGATGAGTTTCACGATTTTGCTCCAGCAACGGTCAAGGCGATCCACCGTGTCTCCCAAACGGGTAAACGCGAAGATTTTGCCAAGCTCAAAGCCCGCATCGAAGGACGCGGCACAAAATTTATCCGTGATTTCTTTACCTTCAAAGCGCCGCAACCCATCTCCATCGATGCGGTCGAGCCGGTCGAAGATATCCTCAAGCGCTTTTCGACCGCAGCGATGAGTTTGGGATCGATCTCGCCCGAAGCGCACGAGTGCATGGCCGAAGCGATGAACCGACTCGGCGGCATGAGCAACTCCGGCGAAGGGGGCGAAGATGCCGCGCGTTTTGGTACGATCAAAAACTCAAAGATCAAGCAGGTCGCCTCAGGCCGTTTCGGGGTCACGCCAGGATACCTGCGCAGTGCCGAAGAGCTGCAGATCAAGGTCGCTCAGGGCGCCAAGCCGGGCGAAGGAGGCCAGCTCCCCGGCCACAAGGTCAATCCGCTGGTAGCGCGCCTGCGCCACACCATCCCTGGCGTGACGCTCATCTCACCGCCGCCCCATCACGACATCTATTCGATCGAGGATCTTGCACAGCTGATCTTTGACCTCAAGCAGGTCAACCCCGATGCCCGCATCGCTGTCAAACTCGTCTCCACGGCCGGTGTGGGTACCATCGCCGCGGGCGTAGCCAAGTGCTATGCCGACAAGATCATCATCTCCGGTGCCGATGGCGGCACGGGTGCGGCACCGCTGACCTCGATCAAACACGCAGGTAACCCCTGGGAGCTGGGGCTTATCGAGGCGCACAACGCCCTCAAAGCCAACAACCTGCGCGACAAAGTGCTCATTGAAACCGACGGCGGCCTCAAGACCGGCATGGATGTGGTCAAGGCCGCGATCTTCGGAGCCGAGCGCTACGCCTTTGGGACGGGCGCGCTGACCATTTTGGGATGCAAACTGCTGCGTATCTGCCACCTCAATCGCTGCACAGTAGGTATCGCAACCCAGGAGGAGAAGCTGCGCGACCACTACGAAGGAACCGTAGAGCGGCTGATGAACTACTTTACGCTGCTGGCTGAAGATGTACGCGAAATCCTCGCATCGATCGGAGCGCGTACGCTCGATGAGATCATCGGTCGAACCGACCTGTTGACCGTGGTCGAGACCCGCGAGGCTGCGCGATTTGATCTTGAGCCTCTCTTGACGCGCGTTGAAGGGGTTGACACCTGTCAGGTGGAGCGTAACGAACCGTTTGATGATAACGCCTACGAAAAAGCGATCCTCAAAGAGCTCTCCGATGTGATCAAGAATCCCACTGAGACCATCACGCTCAAAAAAACCATCCGCAACACCAACCGCAGCTTTGGTACTCTCATTTCGGGTCAGATTGCCAAATATTACGGTGACGAAGGCCTGCCCGAAGGTACCATCAACATCGAACTGGAAGGCACCACAGGTCAATCGCTTGGAGCCTTTTTGAGCAAGGGAATCTGTCTGCGTGTCAACGGCGCGGGCAACGACTACATCGGCAAAGGCATGGCCGGCGGCCGGATCGTCATCACCTCCAAGTACGGTTCGGAGCGCTTCTCGCTCGGAGGCAACACCTGTCTTTATGGTGCGACGGGCGGCAAACTCTATGTGGCCGGTCAGGTGGGCGAACGGTTCGCCGTGCGCAACTCGGGCGCCATCGCCATCGTCGAAGGCACCGGTGACCACCCGTGCGAATACATGACCGGCGGCGTCGTGGTCGTCCTGGGCAAAACCGGCGTCAACTTCGGCGCGGGCATGACCGGCGGTGTAGCATTTGTGCTCGACGAGGCACATGATTTTGTGGAGAACATCAACACCGAGTTGGTCGAAGCACGCCGCATCGATACCGATGATACCGACATTGAGCGCTACTATTTGAAAAAACTGCTCAAAGACTATTTCCATGAAACGCAGAGCGCAAAAGCCAAAGAAATTCTGGACGACTTCCGTGTGAAGATTCGCGATTTCTGGATGGTGCGCCCCAAAGACATGAAGAGTCCGTTGAAATTAGAGGAGGGAGAATAAGATGCAAGGTTTTTTTGAACAGGATCGTGAAGATCCCAAAAAGAGAGATGTGGTCGTCCGGATCAAAGACTACGAAGAGATCTATGAAGTCTTCAGTCCCAAGCGCGCTCGACGCCAGTCCAAACGATGCGTTCAGTGCGGGGATCCCTACTGTCACAGTGACAACGGGTGCCCGTTGCACAACTTTATCCCGCACTGGCTCAAAGCGACAGCCGATCGGGACATGGAGTTTGCTTTCAGGCTCTCGAACGATTCATCTCCTTTTCCGGAGGTCATGGGGCGGGTCTGTCCGCATGATCGACTCTGCGAAGGTGCCTGTACCCTCAACGACGGACACGGTGCGGTCACCATCGGTTCGGTGGAAGCATTCATCAGTGAGGAGGGGTTTCGTCAGGGCCTTAAGCCCCATTTTGCTACCGAAAAGCTTGGTAAAAAAGTGGCTGTCATTGGCGCCGGTCCGGCCGGACTCTCTGCGGCAACCTTCCTGGCACGCGAAGGGATCGATGTCGAGGTGTTTGACAAACAGCGGCGTCCCGGCGGCCTGTTGACGTACGGCATTCCTGGATTCAAGCTGGACAAAAAGGTCATTGCGCGTCGTGTCGAGCTGCTCGAAGAGGCGGGAGTCGTGTTTCATCTCCAGACCGAAGTGGGGCGTGACGTAACCTTTGACAAGCTGCTCGAATCCTTTGATGCGGTGTTTATCGGTGTGGGGGCTACCAAGGGACGCAAGGCCGGCATCAACGGCGAAGAGGCCCGCGGCGTCCACCTGGCAATGGATTTTCTCACCTCGGTTCAAAAAAAGCTCTTCAATGAACCTCAGGAGCATCCGATCGATGTGCGTGACAAGCGGGTCGCCGTCATCGGCGGCGGCGATACGGCGATGGACTGTGTGCGCACCGGTCTGCGCGAAGGGGCCAAAAGTGTCACATGCTACTATCGACGCGATGCACACAACATGCCCGGCAGCCGCAAAGAGTACATCAACGCCAAAGAGGAGGGGGTGGCGTTTGAGTTCTACACTTCACCCAGGCAGATCCTCAAAAACGAGCACGGAGACGT
>CAZWMZ010000237.1:0-4488 GCA_964634965.1 uncultured Nitratifractor sp.
GTCAAGGAACCGACGCTGGTGGACTGGCTGATCGATCGAGGTGTCGCGCTCTCGACCCTCTCTGGCGAGGAGCGCCACGGTATCGTGCATCGTATCGACAAGGGGACCACCGGTACCCTCGCAGTGGCCAAACACGACGCAGCCCATCGCAACCTGAGTCGTCAGTTGCAGGATCGGAGCATGGGGCGATACTATCTGGCTCTGATCGATCTTCCGCTCAAAGCCGATACGACGGTCGACGCGCCCATCGCTCGCCATCCAAAAAATCGCCTGAAAATGGCCACAATCGAAGGGGGCAGGGCGGCCCGAACGCATCTGGTCTCGCTGGCCGGTCGGACGGGAGGCCCGGGCGTCGTTGCGGCCAAACTGGATACCGGGCGGACCCATCAGATCCGCGTCCATCTGGGGAGTTTAGGTCGCCATATTCTGGGCGATACCTTATACGGATTTAAGAGCAAACAGGGTAAAATCCCCCGTATTTACCTGCACGCATATCTGCTCTATCTGCGCCATCCGACTCACGGGGAACGGCTCGAAGTTGCTGCGCCGCTCCATGCGGATATGACGGCCTGCCTGAAACACCATTTCAACAAGGAGACACTCGATGAGATTTTACAGCCTGCGTATGTTCGCCGTCGTTTGGATGAGTTTGTTTGCCGTTAACGGCTGTACCGATCCTCAGAGCTTGATTTCGCTCAGCACCGATGCGTCGCTCCCGCGTATCCAGCAGGTGACTGTCCTGATCGAAAAGAGCAGCGTGGGCTTCGAGTGGCCGCCCATTAAAGATCCGCGTGTCAAAGGGATCAATGTCTACCGCGCCATTCCCGCCCAATCTCAGAAACAGCGCTTCATCAAGATCGATACGATCGGCGATCGATTTGCGACCCATTATGTCGATCGGACCATCGAGCCCAATACGCGCTACATGTATATGTTTACCACCTACAATCTGCTCCATGAGTCCCTTTCGGGCAAGGTACTTCGGGTTCAGACTGCTCCGGCATACAAACCGGTGGAGTTTGTCAAAGTCTATCTGCGCTCATCCGGTGTGGTCAAAGTGCTGTGGAAGCCGCACCCCAATCCTCGTATCTCCGGCTACGTGATTCAGCGACGCCTCGAAGAGGGAGCAAGACCGTGGCGCTATCTTGCCGGTGTTCCGGGACGCTTGATGCCCGAATACATCGACAGCTCGGCGGCCAAAGGGCATCGTTACAGCTATCGCGTTGTGGCACGCAGCAGCAACGGCGTCCTCTCGGCGCCCAGCAAGGCAGCCACCATCACGGTGCAGTAGGGATCGCATGCCGCACATCAAGGTTGCACCGTTTCAGATCGATCGATTGGACCAGTGGGGTGATCGTTCTGCGGTGTTTGACTTCTGGGCCGAACGGACTGGGGGTCGCAAGGCAAAGCCGGAACGTGCCGATCGTGAGTTGCTGATCGGGCTCCACTTTGAAGGGGAGCGTTTTGCTCTGGAGGTACATCCGCGCGACGACCACTGGTTGATCAAAGCCGAAAAGAGCTCCCGCCCGCTCGATGCGCACCGGATCAAACGGGCGCTCCATACTGTTGCCGAGGAGGCAGGCATGACCGTTTTGCATCACAACATCGCATCGGCCTCAACGCCGCCGCCGGTGGCCGAAGCGAGCATCAAACGGATCGATGATTTTGAATCAATCGATTTTGGCGATCGATCGGTGGCGCTGGAGGTGGGTTTTGGTAGTGGACGGCATCTGCTCCATCAGGCTCGTACCCATCCGGAACGGCTCCATATCGGCATCGAGATCCACACCCCATCGATCCGGCAGGTGTTGCGCCAGATCGCACTGCAGGGGCTGGACAATGTCTGGATAGTCCATTACGATGCGCGACTGTTGCTGGAGATGCTCCCCTCCAATGTGCTGGAGACGATCTGGGTTCACTTTCCGGTGCCGTGGGACAAAAAACCCCACCGACGTGTGATTTCGGATCCGTTTGTTTTGGAGGCGATTCGGACACTGGTGCCGGAGGGGTATCTGGAGTTGCGTACCGACAGTGAGCGCTATTTTCGGTATGCACTGGAGTGCTTCAGTCGTCCCGAAAGTGTGCGGTTTGATGTCACCAAAAACCGCCAGGCGGCGGTGCGAAGCAAGTATGAGGATCGCTGGTTGCGCCTGGGCAAAGATCTCTACACCCTCCGACTCTTTTCGGATCAACACAGTGCGTCGGTGGTGCTGGAGGAGGAGCCGATCTTTGAGCGTCCGCCCAAATCGATCGAGGCACTGCTGGCGTTGCCTCATGCTCCGATCGTTCGTGCAGAGCACTTTGTGCATTTTGAGCAGCGGTACCGCATGATTTCCGAGCCAGGAGCATTGGTGCGATGCTCGTTTGGCAGTGTGATGCGGCCCGAACACAAACTGATCGAGGTGCGCCGAGGTGCGCTTGAGTATTATCCGCAGCCGCCGGTACGTTCGCGTGCCAATCTGGCGGCCCACCATATCATTGGAGAGTATCTGTATGCCTAATGTGATCACAGCCAACCAACTGACGCTTGCATACGACAACGGCGAAAAGGAGATCATCCGCCGTGTCAGCTTTCGGATCAAAAAAGGGGATTTTGTCTTTGTGACCGGCCCCAGCGGAAGCGGAAAATCGACGTTGCTAAAATCGTTTTACGGTCAGTTGGTCCCCAAGAGCGGTGACCTGATGGTCGGTGGGCTGAACATGAACTCCATCACACGCAAGCACCTGCAAAAACTCCGTACCCATCTGGGGATTATATTACAGGACTACAAACTGATCAACGAGTGGACGGTAGCCAAAAATGTCATTCTGCCTCTCATCATCGCCGGATACGGTCTGGATGTGCAGCAGACACAAGCGCGCCGGCTGCTCAAGCATGTCAAGCTGGCCGACAAAGCCGACATGTTTCCTCTTCAGCTCAGCGGAGGGGAGCAGCAGCGCGTCGGCGTGGCGCGGGCGTTGTCCAAAACACCCTTTTTGATCCTCGCCGACGAGCCGACGGGTAACCTCGACGAGTACTCCTCCAATGTCATCTGGGATCTAATGGAGAATGCCCGGGATCAGCTGGATGCGACTGTGATTGTCGTGACCCACCGTATTCCGACCATCTTCAGTACCCCTTATCGGCACTTTATTCTCGAAAACGGAGGATTGCATGAAGTCCATTAAAAACCATGCCATGTTTATCCTGCCGTTGCTGGCGATTCTGCTGGGGATCGAGTCGTTTTTGGCATTTGGACGTGTGACAGCCAGTTACGGCGAGCGGCTCAAGCAGGAGTATGCGATACTGGTGGTGGCCAATACCCCTATGGATCTGGCAGCGTTTCGCACCATCGATCCGCGTATCGAGCGGGTTGCGCCGGTGAAAAAGAAGGAGATCATCGACCGCATCTCTCGCGGCATCTCTCACAGCACAACGGAGGAGATCCTTGAGGCTCTCCCGCAGTTTTATACCCTCCATCTGGATCGTTATCCCGATACCGCACAGATGGATCGGATCAAATCCGCACTCGAAGCCGACAGCCGCATCCGACAGGTCGAAATGTTTTTGCAGGCACATCAGGCCCAATACAATCTGTTTATTCTCATCAAGACAACCTTGTGGGTTTTTGTAGGGTTGCTGGTACTTACCAGTCTGTTTTTGGTGCTCAAACAGATGGAGATATGGCACTTTGAACACCGTGAGCGGATGCAGGTCATGGAGATTCTCGGCGCCTCGGCGATGTTGCGCAGCGGGGTGCTGTTTCGTATCGCGTTGATCGATGCGACGATCGCTACGGTCGTGACGATTGCTCTGTTTGCCTCTTTGCGATATGTGTGGGTGCCCCGGAGTACCATTACGCTCTTTTCGGGCAAGGAGTCGCTGATCTTTCTCTGGAGCGATGCGGCGATTCTGGCTACAACGGCTCTGGCTATTGTCCTGATCTCCGTGGTCGTGGTGGTTCGGGGAGCACGGGGGATTCCAGAGGCATGAGAGAACGTCTCTTGGCAATCTGGGTGTTGGCGGGGATTGGCTGGGGCGCCTGGATGCCGGCATGGTCGGGTTCGATTCGTTCCCTGTGGGACGAGAAACCTGCGCCCAGAACCCACACCTCAGCCTCGTCGGTTCGGACGCTTTGGCAATCCCCGGCTGCTTCAACCTCTGCAACCTCCACAGCACCTTCGGCCCATTCCTCGACCCGGCCGATTGGCCGGCTCTGGCAACAGAGTGCTTCTGCGCCTAATGCACCGTCTCGCTCTGGCGACACAGTCTCCCGGATCCAGACCTCGCGCCAATCGCTTCGCCAGACCACGAGCGAACAGGCGAAAAAAAACCAGCAACTGGCCCAGATCGCTCAGGAGATCAAACGTGTCGAACTCGAAAGCATTGCCATCGACAAGGTGCTTGCACGCCTGGCCAAAGATCTCAAGGCCAATCAATCCCGCTACGAGAGCGCCAGGCAATCGATCGATGCCTACAGCGAGAAGATTGCCGAGCTTGATCGTGTG
>CAZWMZ010000238.1:0-7376 GCA_964634965.1 uncultured Nitratifractor sp.
TTCACTCCCCTCTTTAGTAACCACAATATGCTGATCTGCCTTGGCGGAAAGATGCGGCTGATGCGATATGGCAAAGATCTGATAGACCGAAGAGAGTTTAGCGATCATCGTAGCAATGGCGATAGATTCATCCCCGCTGACATTGGCGTCGATCTCATCGAGGATCACCACTCCCTGAGCCGCCGCACCGTGGCCAAGGGCGGCCGCCATGAGAGCCAGGCGCAGACGATTGTGTTCGCCGCCGCTGAGCGTCGCGGTCGCGGATCCCTCCAGCTCCAGATCGACGCGATCGATCCCCTGCTCGCCCAGCTCCACAGCCTCAAAAACAAACCGAACCGGCGGCAGTTTCAACTCCGCAAGGTACTCGCCGATGATCGTCTCAAGCTTCTGAGCCTGATCTGTGCGGGCAGCATGCATCGTCCGAGCCAGCTCCTGCAGGGCGGCTTCGTGCTCGGCAATGCGCTCTTCGAGGGTGCTTTTGTCCTCGTCGATCCGCTCAAACGCAGCCAGCTCCTCCTCTCTCTCTGCCAGATAACCAAGCGCATCGGTGATCGAACCGTGGCGCTTGATGAGACCATTGAGCTCCTCGAGACGCTTGAGCACCGCCTCGACATCGGTCTGTGCCAACTCTTCGGCCAGTTCACCCGCGGCGTCCATGTCGGCGCGCAACTGGTTGAGCGCATCGCTAAGATAGCTGCCGTCACGCTCAAGCAATCCATAAAGATCCTCGATGGCCGACTCAGCCTCGAACACCCTCTCGACCCGCAGGATCGCATCGCGTATCTTCTCCAGACGTGAGAGCTGTCGCTTGGTCGTCATGAGCGCCTCAAACTCCTCTTCGTGCGGATCGAGGGTGCGGATGGTGTCGATCTCGTAACGCAAAAACTCCACCCGCTCCGTCTGTTCGGCTTCGCGTGCCAGCATCGTCTCCAGAGCGGCGCGATCGGCGCGATAGTCGGCATACCGACGGCCAAAACGCTCCACGATCCCGGCATAGTCAGGATCCTCGACTGTGATGGCGTGATCGATCCAGCCGATGAGTCGTTCGCTCTCAAAGCCCCCTCGGTCGCGTACACTCAGGTAGTGGACATAGGGCGCGAACAGCTCCCGCAATCCTTTGCGCGGAATGCTCTGGCCGTCGAGGTAGCAGCGAACACTGTTTTTGCGCATCAGCTTGATCGTCAACATCCCCTCGAGATCGTAAAGCTCGCTCTCCAGATCCTCGGGGCGCATGATCGTCATCTCCGCCGTCTGTGCCAACGAATCCCCCAGACCAAATCCCGCCAGTATCTGACCCATCAAGACCGATTTTCCAGCACCGCTGGGACCGCTGAAGACCACCAATCCCGGCGCAAAATCCAGATCAACCCGCGCGAACGATAACAGATCTTTGGCAAACAACCGCTCAATCACAACAAAACCCCTTCCAAAATTTTTAATTATTAATTATTAATTTTCTCACCACAGCTTCTCTCCCCAGTGCAGCTTATCCCGCAAGATCGCAAAATAGTTTCGGTCGGTACGGTGGATCAGCTGGGCACCGATCCTGGCGCCCATAATGTGCACCGTGTCGCCCTGACTGAGCCGATACTCCTCCTGCCCATCGACAACCGCGATCGCTTCGTACCGTTCGGTATCGAGCCCGATCGCAAAATCAGCCGGCACGACAAGGGGGCGCTGGTTGGTCAATGAGTGCGCCAGGACGGGCGTGATGATAAAGGCTTTGGTGAGTGGATAGATCACCGGACCCCCTGCGGCGAGGTTGTAAGCAGTCGATCCGGTTGGCGTCGAGATGATCAGGCCATCGCCGCGATAGCTGTTGAACCGTTCGCCGTCGATGCTGGCGTTGACCTGCACCATTTTGGAGGGCTTGGGGCTGGTGATCACCACATCGTTGAGGGCAAAAAAGGGCTCTTTTGTTCCGTCGGCTCTGAGGACATACCCTTCGATCATCATCCGATCGTCGATACGATAATCCCCCACAAGCAGCCGATCGACGAAGGCTTCGACCTCGTTCAGGCGAATGTCGGCGAGAAAACCGAGGTTGCCTGCGTTGATCCCCAGCACCGGCTTGCCCCGCCCGTAACTGCGCCGCACGAGCGAGAGGAGCGTACCGTCACCCCCAAGCGAGATCAGAAAATCGCTTGCATCCACCATCGCATCAAACGCCACCCCCTCTTCACCGATCATCTGCGCCGAGTGTTCGGCCAAGACGATCTCGATCCCGTGCGAGACGAACAGGTCGCGAATGCGCCGATACTCGTCGCGGATTTCGGGGGCGTTTGGCTTGAGAATCATCCCTGCAGTCTGGAAACGCTTTAGTGGTACATGGGGCATGGTGCCCTCCTCGATCGGTGATGGAATTGGTAGAGTAGGGTACCATAGATTGGCTTGGATTTTTCAGGAAAAGGGTAGTCGCAACTTTTATCCAGGCGAATGCCTATTTTTTAAACAGCAATTGGATATGATATGCCGAACCAAAACACCACAAAGGCATATCCACAAAGGCATCTCAAAGACCATGCAGCACGACATCCCCCACTCCGAAGCGGTCAAGACCATCCTGAAAAGCCTCGAACTGACGCGCCATCTCACCATCGCGTCGATCCTTGTCGGTGAACCCGACACTGGCAAACGCACCCTTGTGCGCCATCTCTTTCCCGAAACACCCATTGTGGACGGAAGCGATCAGGAGGCGCTCGAGGAGGCGCTCGCACACTCAGCGAGCCTGATCATCGACCGTTTTGAAAAGGTACCCAATCCCAACGCCCTGCACTTCGAAGGCAAACAGATTCTTGCGATCGCCGACTCCATCCACAACGCCCAGATGCTCGATGAGATGTTTGCCTTTATCTACACTCTTCCGCCCCTGCGCGAACGCCCCGAAGATGTCGATCTCTATGCGCAGGTGTATCGACGTCAGGCGCAGGAGATACTGCAGGTCGATACGGAGGTGACGCTGCACACCGATGCACTCGATCTGCGCCACAACCTGCGATCGTTGCGCGCATCGGTCTACCGTGAAGTGCTGCTTGCCAGCATCGATCGACCCGTCATCGAACGCAGCCTCTACCACTACTTTATGCGTACGCTCACCGATGAAGCGCGTTACCACATGCTGCTTGGGATCCTGGAGCGCCCTCTGTTGCAGGCGGGACTGGATCGTTTCGGTTCGCAGCTCAAGCTCGCCGAAGCGCTGGGCATCAACCGCAACACCCTGCGCAAAAAGATCCGGGAGCATCTGCCGCATGATCGACCCTGAATTTTTTCTCGACCACGACAACTCGCCGCTGATCGTCTTTGATCGCAGCGGTGGCATCGCCTACCTCAACCACGCTGCCGAAATCCTGATGGGGCATGTCGATGCCCGTCATCTGCACCGACTGGCTTTGACCTACGCTCCACACGATTTTGGCAGCCTCACCACGGCGATGGAGTTGCACTTTGGCTCCTGGCACTTCTACGCCATAACCGTCGCCTATCGCGACGAAGAGCACATCGGCCTCTATCTCTACTATCGCCCCCTGCCCCAAGCCCTCAAGCCGGTCGATCCTGCGCGGCTCAAAACCACCAACATCCACACCATTCTCGAAGCCTCTCTGGCGCTCTTTTCGCTCCAGAATCCTGCGCGGTTTGATCTGTTGACCGATGCTGACCTGCCGCCCTTTATGCTCGACCAAAATGCCTTTTCACGGCTCCTGCGCAAATGCCTCCATCTCTTTCGTACCTCGACCGATCTGCACATCCGACTCTCCATGGCAATCGGCGAATCGATGCACGTCGATGCGACACGCTATCCCATCGTCCGTCTGCAGATGCAGGCGCAAACGCGTCACAACGACGCCGAAGCTTCGCTACGCCAGCTCGCAGCCGATCAGCAGATCCTGCTCGACCTTGACACAAACGCGATCACACTCGATATCCCGTTTATCCAATCAGACCAAATGCCTAAAATTTAATCACCCTTCCTGATCAAAACGGATCAAACCGTGATACCATTACGGATACGGTTTGTGAACCCCTCAAGAAACAAGTCAACAAGGAGCAATTCGAATGGAACTGACCTATGTGATCGATACCTTTTTTACTCTCTTTGCCATGACGCTGATCATCTTCATGGTGCCGGGCTTTGCGATACTCGAAGCAGGCCTTGTGCGCACCAAAAACGTCAGCGCGGTGCTGATGACCAACACCATGATCTACTCGGTGGCTTCGATGGCGTTTTTGCTCTACGGATATGCGCTGGCATTTGGCTCATGGGAAAACGACTCGATGTCCAAATGGGCAGCCTTTCTCTTTCAGATGGCCTTTGTCGGCAAGACCGTCAACATTATGAGCGGTGGCGTCAGCGAACGCGCCAAGATCATCCCCCTGGCTCTCTTTACCGTCGCAATGGGTATGTTTATCTATCCGATGGTTGTCAACATCACCTGGGGAGCCAATCTACTCTCGGGTACGGCACTGGATATCAGCGCGATGCACGATTTGGCTGGCTGTACGGTAATCCATTCGACCGGTGCGTGGGCACTGCTGGCGGCGATCCTTATCATCGGGCCGCGCCGTGGGCGCTACAAAAACGGCAAGATCCGCGTCATTCCCGCTTCGAATATTCCGCTGGTGACGTTGGGGGCGTTTTTGCTCTGGATCGGTTGGTTCGGCTTTAACGGCGGTAGCGTCGGCTCGATCGCGACCAAAGAAAACGCCGATACGGTCGCGTTGACGATCATGAACACCAACACCGCCGGACTCGCCGGAGCGATCATGGTGGGCATCCTGCTCTACATCCGCTATCGCAAACTCGACATCACCATGATCCTCAACGGCGCGCTGGGCGGGCTTGTCGCTGTGACCGCCGGAGCCGATCAGTTCAACATCTACGCCCCGATTCTCATAGGCGCCATTGGTGGCCTGTTTGTCGTTGTAGCCGTTCCGTTTTTTGATAAATTGCACCTGGACGACCCCGTGGGGGCTCTCTCGGTACACTTGATCAACGGTATCTGGGGTACACTTGCCGTAGCGGTATTTGGTGATGCATCGTTTTGGGCACAGCTCAAAGGGGTGCTGGTCGTCGGCGTATTTGCGTTTGGTATCTCGTACATTGTTCTCTTTGCGATCAACATGATCTTCCCATTCCGTGCGACCGATGACGAGCAGCTCGAAGGGCTCGACTATATCGAATGCGGGATGGAAGCCTATCCGGAGTTCAAACAAACCATTTAATGTGCTACAATTACATCTATAAAAACAGGAGAAAAAGATGAAAAAGATCGAAGCAGTTATCAAGCCTTTTAAACTCGAAGAGGTCAAAGAAGCCCTCATCGAAGCGGGCATTGAAGGGATGACCATTTCGGAGGTCAAAGGCTACGGCCGCCAGCAAGGCCACAGCGAACTCTATCGCGGCGCAGAGTATGTGGTCGATTTCATCCCCAAAGTCAAGCTGGAGATCTACGTCAGCACCCAAGAGTATGCCAACATCACCGTCGAGACGATCAAAAATGCCGCCAAAACAGGCAAAATCGGTGACGGGAAAATCTTCGTCAGCGATGTCGAGCGTGTCGTACGCATCCGCACCGACGAGGAGAACGAAGAGGCGCTCTAACGCAAGCGCCTCTGTACACACCCTAAGGACGCTCCTGCTGAACGCGAATGCGCTTCATGGTGTCGTTTTGCGCGAGGCTGTCGAGGGTCTTGAAACTCTCGATGTCGTCCTCTTCGATCCCACCAAAGACCGTATGCACCCCATCCAGATGCGGCGTATCGACGAAGGTGATAAAAAACTGACTTCCCCCCGTATCTTTTCCCGCATGCGCCATCGAGAGCGCACCGCGCTTATGTTTGATACCGTTGTCGGTCTCGCACGCAATCGCCCAGCCCGGGCCGCCGGTGCCGGCCAGTGCGGGGTTGTCTTTGGAGTGCGGGCAGCCCCCCTGCGCCATAAATCCGGGGATCACACGGTGAAACGTGAGTCCGTCGTAGAAGTTGCTATTGGCCAGATGGGCGAAGTTGGCTACAGTGTTGGGGGCATCTTTGGGGTAGAGTTTGAGGACGATGGTGCCTTTGTCGGTTTCGACGACGGCATACTGGAGTTTGTCGAGTTCTTCGGGAGAAAGATCGTACGTTTTGAGTTGTTTTCCGAACATATGGGGTTCCTTGTAGTGATTTTGGGTAGAATTATAGCCAAATCTCAAAAATAGAATTCTTCGAATCTGCGCCATGCTCGTATTTAAGGGTTTTGCGTCACATTTGAGTCGCACCCGCAGGTGCGGCGATAATTTTACACGAAATCCTCGGATGCGATGATGGGGTAGAGTCGTGAATTTGTATTGCGAGATTTGGGCCAAAGCCAACCTACCCCCTAGAAACAGGAACGCACGATGGAACTATGTGTTGCACTCGATCTCCCCACGGCCGATGAAAACCTTCATCTGGCTCAGTCACTGGCTACATTCGACTCGTTGTGGCTCAAAGTCGGTTTTCGCAGCTACATCCGTGACGGACGGTCGCTGATCGAGGCGATCAAGGCGATCAATCCCAATTTCAAGCTTTTTCTCGATCTCAAACTCTACGACATCCCCAACACCATGGCCGATGCGGCCGAAACGATCGCCGATCTGGGGGTCGATATGTTCAACATCCACGCCAGTGCCGGCCCTCATGCGATGCAGGCGGTCATGGAGCGACTCAGCCGCACTGGCGGGCGGCCGCTCGTGCTGGCGGTGACCGCCCTGACCTCTTTTGATCATGCCACGTTTGAGACGATCTACGGCGATACGATCGACGACAAAGCCGAAGCTTTTGCCAGGATGAGTTATGAAAATGGTCTGGATGGAGTCGTCTGCAGCGTCCACGAAAGCCGCGCGATCAAATCCGCCACTTCCGATACGTTCCTGACACTGACCCCGGGCATTCGCCCCTTTGGTGAAGACGCAGGCGATCAGCGCCGAGTCGCGACCCTCGAAGCCGCCCGCGAAGCGCAGGTTGATTTTCCGGTCATTGGCCGCCCGATCTATCAGGATCCCGACCCGGCAGCCAAAGTCGCACGGATTTTAGAGCATCTAAAAAAATAGCTCTTTCGCAGCCATTACGGTTCGAGGGGCTGCTGGGTCGTTTTGGGGTGTGCGAGCTCCTGGGCAGTGTTGAGCCCCTGAATGATCACAACCGCTGCGATGGCAAACATCGCCAACACAATGAGCGGCGTCAATTTTTCCAACATCGTCGCTCCTTATTTTTTGGAAAGTATTCTACCCTATATAGGCGTCTGTTTTCCTTGGGGATTAAGCACTTTTTTACCCACCCTTCCCTATAATGCCACCACCTTTTGGAGACGTGGGTGAGCTGGCTGAAACCACACCCCTGCTAAGGGTGCATATCCTAAC
>CAZWMZ010000239.1:0-4684 GCA_964634965.1 uncultured Nitratifractor sp.
GTCGCAACGGTTGTGGGATGAGTACACGCTGGCAAAATTCATGATGCTCAGCTCCACCCACACCACCAAAGCCCCCTGGACCGTGGTCAAAAGCGACAACAAGAAAAAAGCGCGCCTCAATACCATCAAACATATCCTCAACTTTGTCGACTACCCTGACAAGATCGACCCCAAAGAGATCGAAGTGGATCGAGAGATCATTGTCTATGGACGGGATGAGGCGATTGCAATGGAGAAGAAGTTTAAGTTTCAGATGGTTGGTGGCAACGCCTGAGCCAAATCAAAATCGCCAGCACGGTACAACTCTGCACCATCACTGCACCCAGCGGCTTCGCGTAAAATCATCGCCGCACCTGCGGGTGCGACTCACATTTGACGTAAGCCTTTGAATACGAGCATGGCGCAGATTCGAAGCATTCTATTTTGAGATTTGGGTTTTCGACCTTGACTATGAGCAGCCTGACAAAGGTCTGCCTTGCCCAGACAAAAGCTTTCGATGTTGCGGATGAGATCTCTTTTTAGAGATACCCTTTTGTTTGGGCGCGATCTGTCTTTTGAGACACTCTTTAGACTGCCAAAACACGAATCTGCTTGTCCAGATGGGTTTTGAGGGCGTTTTCGATCGCAAAGAGCGTACCGGTGCTCGCACTCGCGCAGCCGTTGCACGCTCCAAGATAGCGAATATAGAGATCGGTGTGTTCGCCGTTTTGTTTCACCTCCAGAATCTCCATATCGCCCCCATCCATGACAAGGAAGTGACGAATGTGTTCGTCGATGACGGTGTTGATTTTGGCAATTTTTTGCTCATCGGTTAGCTGGTTGAAGGGGGTATCGTCAGGCACATCGACTGTCGCAGCCTCTTCGGCCATCTGGGCGCGCACTTTGCGCAGTTGATCCTCGATGCGTGCCCGACACCCGTGATCGCGATATCCGGCACGGGTGTAGTGGATGATCTGATCGACCGTGGTTAGATCGTGCAGACGAATCACCTGCTCGATCGCTGCTGCATCGATGGGGGCATCGGCGCATACCGGTGTGCGATCTTCGGCGGCGGTGTGCAGATAGGCTGCTGCCGCTTCGGCCGCTGCAACCATGGCGTGGGTGATGGTGTACTGCATGGCTTCGGGAAGAGCCGGTGTGGTGGGGTTGTCGCGCATAAAGTACTCAAGCGATTTGTAGGTGATCTCGGGGATCTCCTCGACCGTTTTGTTGCGTGAAAGCATGCAGAGCATGTCGTTGGCGGCTCGGGAGACGGGCGAACCAAACAGCTCGAAACGGCTCATCTTGATCGTTCCTGTAGCCGCCTCGACGACCCAATGCAGTGTGATCGCTTCGCCATACTCGGCACTGCCCCAGCGATAGACAAACAGATCGCCTCCCAGTTGAGCGGCTTCGTCCTGGTCGATTGCGCCGTAGTTGATCGGCTTTTTGATCATGCTCTGAACCTTGAATCCGTAGGCATCATAGTGGGTGGTGGTGAAGAGTTCGGCCTGACTCATGCGTTCTCCTTGGTTGCGGTGGTGTCGATCTGGGGTGCGTAGACGGGCGACTCATCGCGCAGCAGCACGATGCTCTCTTCGAGAGCCTTGAAGACCTCGTCAATCTCCTCTTCGGTGTTCATGCGGCTCAGTGCCAGCGTCACGACGGTGTGGCGCAACGCAGGGTCGAGCCCCACCGCATCGGTCAGTGGTGTGCGCTCCCAGGCTCCTTCGGGGTAGAGTGCCGCCGATGTCGCAGCAATTGCTGAGCGGTTGAGCTCAAGCAGCAGCGCTGGGGCGGCAACACCTGTGACGGCAAAGGTGAGGGTGTTGGGCACCCGCAACGACCACGGCGTGATGATGTGCACATCGGGCAGGGTGCGCACTTTTTCTTCGAGGGCATCGCGCAGCTCGCGCACATCCTCCATCTCGAACTCCAACGCGTCGGTTGCGATCTCGATCGCTTTGGCCATGCCGATGATGCCGGGCAGATTGAGGATCTCGGCACGCTTGCCATGCATCGGCAACGGGTGCCCCATGAGCATCGGCTCGATCGTCGCACCCTGACGGATATAGAGCCCGCCGACACCTGTCGGTCCGTGAAAAGTGTGGGCCGAAAAAGTGAGGAAGGTGATGGGTGCGCGTTGCACATCGACGGGGATTTTGCCCACGGCCTGTGTCGCGTCGGTATGGAATGGGACTTCGTACTGTTCGCAAATCTCGGCCAGCTCTTCGACCGGCTGGATCGCTCCGCTCTCCTCGTCCACCATCGTCACGCTTACCAAAGCGGTACGCGGCGTGATATAATCGAGCAGATCTTGCGGGTTGATCACGCCGTCGCGGTTGACGCTCAGGCGAAAGACCTTGACCCCCTGTGTCTCCAAAAAGGCTGCGGCCGCCATGATCGAAGGGTGTTCGCGCTCGGAAATAATGACGCTCGTCCGCTGTCCGGTGAGGATCTGTCGGGTGTAGACGTAGTGGATGAGCCAGTTGTTGCTCTCACTCTGGCCTGAGGTGATGATGATCTCATCCTCTTTTTTGGCATGCAAGCCGGCATAGAGCTTCTCCATCGCATCCCCATAGGCGCGGCGGGAGAGGTTGGCCTGCGTATAGGGTGCCAACGGATCGTGAAAGTTGGCTCCCAAAAACGGCTGCATCGCCTCGATCACCTGCTCGTCGGGTCGGGTGAGGCGGTTGTTGTCCAGATAGATGGGCATGCTGTTAACTCCTTGGAATAATAAGACTAATTTAGTCGGATTTGGGATAATACCCCATTAAAGCTTAAGGGTACCTCGATGATGGAGGGAGTTTTTGATTTGATCTTGAGAGACCCTTTGGGAGATTTGGGTACAATGGTCGCACCTGTTGGTGGTACGAATCAGCAGAACCGCAAGACGAAATGTCAAGGAGCGATTCATGAGAAGCGACCCATTGGTATCGTCTGGATGCGATCGTCTCGCTGTTGCTGTCGTGATACGTTTGATGACAGCGTTGAGGGGAGGACAGTGCGGTGATTGACCTCCGTATTGTTCGCCGAATAACAGCACGTCTGAGTTTGGGGCTTTTCGCGGTCAGTCTCCTCAGTGGCCTGTTGCCAGCATTTGCCTATCACGCCTCCGATCCTTTTGGGAGCGTCCAGCGTATGATCTTTCTGGTCCCATATGGAGCCTTGTTTCGTTCGTTGCACTTCTGGAGCTCTGAGCTCTTTCTGGTCGTGTTGCTGGCGCACATTGCGCTGGAGGTTGCGCAGGGGCGCATGACGCTTACGCGAACGGCATGGCTCTACTCGGTGCTGGGTGCCGCGGCGGTCATTGGATTGATGTTCAGCGGGTTCGTTCTCAAAGGCGACCAGCGTGCCGTAGCTGCGGCGCAGGTGGCGCTGCACCTGATGCACCAGACCCCGCTGCTCGATTGGCTCACTGCACTGGTGCGGGATACAGAGGTGTTCGTCCATAAATTTTTTATCTGGCATATACTCTTTCTACCGCTGCTTCTGGGTTGGACGATCCATGGACACATCGGTCGCATCGCTCCCGATCGCCTCTATTGGATTTTGGGCCTGGGGATGAGCGCGCTGGGATTGCTTCTCTGGACGATGCCTGCCGATATCGCTCCGGGTGAGCGGGTTGCGCATCTCAAAGGTCCGTGGTTTTTTCAAGGTGCGGAGAATCTGCTCCAGATGGGGATATCTGCCTGGACCGTCAGTGCGATCGTCGTGCTGCCGTTTGGACTGTTGACGTTCTATCCATTCGCAGGACACCGGGTGGCTCGATGGATGGGCGCAGCCTTGTTGCTCTGGCTGTCGGCGTATGGAATCGTTTCGGTGGCGTGGTGGCTATGACGCGTCGTGCATGGTTGGCAATGGGAGCGGTCGTTGCCGTTGGATGGGTCTGGATGGCGACGCTTCGATCGGGCATCCGGCCTGCACCTCGGCCAACCCAACCCGATCAGTGCATGCAGTGCCACGGGACGATGAGCAGTCTCGACCACGCTCATCCGGTCGAAGTGTTCGGTTGCGCCCAATGTCACGGCGGCAACCGTTTCGCGACCGACAAACAAAGTGCCCATCGCGGCATGGTGCGCAATCCCGCCCGCCTGGAACACGCGGCGATTTTCTGTTCCAAATGCCACAGCGAGATTCTTAAGCGTATCAACCGCTCTCTGATGCAGACCCAAAGCGGCATTCTGAATGTCTTGAAATACCAATGGGGCGAATCGCATGAGCTCAATGCCACCCGCGGCATTGCCGATCTCGCGCGTGAACACAACGCGTCGTCGCTGGCCGAAGAGCACTTCGCCAAAGCGTGCGCCGCATGCCATGTCAACCAGGACGAAGCGGTCTTTGACAACCCCAAAATCGCTCGGGGCGGCGGATGCAGCGATTGCCACCGATTGACGAAAACCGACGGCGATACCCACGCGCGCTACACCACCCGCATCCCCAACGCCACCTGCCTCAAGTGCCACAACCGTTCCAATCGCATCGGCCTCTCCTACGAAGGGATCTTCGAAAGCGAGGGATACGGCACCCCCTACCGGCACGGCAAGCGCAGCCATCTTCTCCCCGACGGACGGGCTTTCTACCGCCTGCCGGCCGATGTACACCATCGCGACGGAAAGATGAGTTGCATCGACTGCCACACCGAAAAAGGGGTTATGGGAGATGGCAAAGCACATCGACACATGGAGGAGGCCGAGGATGTCAA
>CAZWMZ010000240.1:0-2291 GCA_964634965.1 uncultured Nitratifractor sp.
ACGACGATGGTTTGGCCGGTGATCCAGCTCGCTTCGTCGGTGCAGAGGAAGTAGGCCGCGCCGGCGAGGTCTTCGGGGGTGCCCATGCGGTTGAGGGCGCTGCGTTTGATCGTCTCGGCTTTGACCTCTTCGTAGTTGGTAAAGGCGCGCAGGGCATCGGTCTCGATGGGGCCGCCGCTGACGGCGTTGACGCGGATGTTCCACTCGCCCAGCTCGACTGCTGCGTAGCGTGCCATCGCTTCGACAGCGGCCTTGTTGGCTCCGTGTCCGGCGTAGTTGTCGATGTAGATGAGGTTGCCGGTGCTGCTGAGAGTGATGATCGACCCGCCGCCTGTTTTTTGCATGCGTGTAGCGGCTTCTTGTGCGCCGCGCACGAAAGCACCCACCGTGGCCGTCCAGATGTTGGTCAGCCCTTTGGACGGGCGGAGCTTCATGAACTTGCCGTATCCGCCGACGACACTGCGACCGTAGATCATGGCGTTGGAGACGAAGAAATCGACCCGATCGAAATCAGCATCGATCGCCTCAAAAAGCGGTTTGAACTGATCGAGGTCGAGGATGTCAAGTTTGTAGGCACGGGCTTTGATGCCGTACTGTTCTTCCCATGAGGCGGCCAGCTCATTGGCAACCGCTTCGTTAGAGTTGTAGGTAAAAGCGATGTTGACTCCCTCGGAAGCGAACTTCTCGGCGATCGCTTTGCCGATCCCTTTGGTTGCTCCGGTGATGACGAGGGTTTTTCCTTTGTTGGATGCGCGCATCTATTTGACTCCTGGAATGGTGTAGTTTTGGATCGTCTCTTCGATCCTTTTCATGTTGGCCGCACTGGGGGCAACCAGTGGCAGGCGGTACTCAAGCGCGGGGATCAGACCGGCGATGTACATGGCGGCTTTGATCGGGATGGGGTTGGACTCGCAGAAGAGCACTTTGTTGACCGGATAGAGGGCGTCGTTGATCGATTTGGACGTTTTGAGATCGCCTCGGAGTGCGGCGTGAACAAGTTGAGCTTTTTGGTCGGGCAGCAGATTCGCCGTGACCGAAGTGATCCCCTTGCCTCCGCTGGCCAGGATCGGGAAATCGATCGCATCGTCACCGCTGAAGACATACAGATCGGGTACTTTCATCAAGAGCTCAACGGTACGCTCGATGCTGCCGGTGGCCTCTTTGATCCCGAAGATATTGGGCACATCATCATAAAGCCGTTTGACCGTATCGGGCAAGATATCTACGCCGGTGCGTCCGGGGACATTGTAGAGCATAAAGGGGACATCCACGGCTGAGGCGATCGCTTTGTAGTGCTGGTAGAGCCCTTCTTGAGAGGGTTTGTTGTAATACGGGCTGACCGAAAAGAGTGCATCGACGCCGCATTTGGCTGCGTGGCGGGCGATGTCGATCGCTTCATGGGTGGCGTTGGATCCGGCACCGGCGAGAACTTTGGTCGGGGTGCCATCGCACACTTCGACTGCGATCTCGATGCAGCGTTTGTGTTCATCGTGGCTGAGTGTAGCGCTCTCGCCGGTGGTGCCCACCGGACAGACCGCATCGATCCCGTGGTCGATCTGGCGGCGGATCAAGTCGGCGTAGGTCGCTTCGTCGAGTTGGCCGTTGCGAAACGGCGTGATGAGCGCAGTGGTCGCGCCGGTGATGAGATTATCCATCGCTTTTCCTTAGTATCACGGTCGTAGAGAGGGTATGATCGAAGTAGCGATTGGCCACTTCCTGGATCGTTTTGGGCGTTATTTTATCCAAATTTGCCTCATAGTTTTGCAGGGGCGTCAAATCGCCACGGATCAGGTAGCTGCCGAACAGATCGCTCAAGCCCGAAGCACCCTCCATCATCTGCACAAAATCGCGTCGCGTAGAGGCTTTGACCTTCTGAAGCTCCTCGGCGGTCACCGGGGACTGTTTGATGCGATCGATTTGTTCGATGAGCGCCGCCTCCATCGTTTCGGCTGTGGTGTCGGGGTTGCCCAGCGCCAAAAAGAGAAAAATCCCCGGATCTTTGAGCTCCATGTTGTAGGCATGCACCTCGTGCGCGAGAGAGTGGTCGTGGATCAGGGCGCGGTGCAGCCGGCTGCTCTTGCCTGCGCTGAGGATCTCAGACAGCACCGAGAGAGCCACCTGATCTTCGTGTCGAAAATCGGGAATATCGAAGAGGATCGCAATCGTTTCATTGTGCGTGTTCTCTTTGTGGATCTCGACCCGACGCGCACCGTCGCGTGGAGGCTCGGCCGGTGTGTGTTCCCAGAGACGGTCGGCGTCGCTCAGTGGCGCAGAGGTGATCGCACCGAAAT
>CAZWMZ010000241.1:0-8993 GCA_964634965.1 uncultured Nitratifractor sp.
CCAAACACGCATTGAAAAACAAGACACCTATGTCGATGCCAACGGTAACGGCATCCAGGACGCAGGCGATAGAATCGATTATGCGATAACGATCACCAACACCGGAAACACCACTTTAACCCATGTGACGCTGGATGATACCCTAACCGGTATCAGCGCCCAGTTGATCGGCACCTTAACGCCTGGACAAACCCAAACGATCAACACCAGCTATACGCTTACCCAGACCGACATTGATAGTGGCAGCGTCAGCAACCAGGCTACGCTCACCTATACCGATCCAGCCGGCAACACCTACACGAACGACTCGGACGACCCGGATGAGAGCACCAATACCGACAGCTCCGATACCGAGCCTGACACCGACCCGGACGATCCGACCATCACCCCACTTACGCAAAACCCATACTTTGCTTTCCGCAAGCAGACAACTTCATACCCAACCCAAGCGGGCGACAGATTGACATACACCTTCGAACTCAACAACACCGGTAATGTCGCCCTGAAAGTGACCAGCATCACCGATGTGAAGTGCGCTACCCCGCCTGCCTACGTAAGCGGCGATGCCAACAACAACACCACCCTCGATCCAGGCGAGAGCTGGATTTACCGTTGTACCTCGAACCCAGTCACCCAGGCCGAAGTGGATGCAGGCGAGGTCAACAACAGTGCTGCCGCAACCCTCGCATTGCCCAATGGCACGAACTTGCCCCCACGCAAGAGTCAGGTGACCACACCCATTCCGTCGTATCCTAATATTGCACTGGAAAAAACCGGCACCTTTAATGATACCAACCGCAACGGCTACGCCGATGTGGGTGAGACGATCATCTACACCTTTGTCGTCATGAATACCGGCAATGTCACCCTGACCGATGTTACCGTCACCGATCCTGACGCCACCATCAGCGGCGGCCCGATCACACTGGCACCAGGCGCAAGCGACAGCACCACCTTTACCGGAATGCATACACTCACCCCGGACGATATCGACAGCGGCAAGGTAATCAACCAGGCTACCGCAACGGGTCAAGACCCGGACGGCAACGATGTCAGTGACACTTCGGACGATCCAAACGACAGCACCAATACCGATCCGGACAGGGATGGAGAACCGGACGATCCTACGGTCACCTACCTGATGCAGGCCCCATCCAATACGGCGTTAATCGAGGGGTACTTTTGGATCGATGACAACGGCAACGGCATACGCGATCCCAGCGAAAACGAGATGATATCGGGTGCGACAGTCGAGCTGCTCGATGCCCAGGGCGATCCGGTTCCCTGTCCGAGTGGAAGCAGTGCCTCTTATCGATACAGCGGCATACCGGAACCCGACCGTTGCAAAACTACCACCGATACCAACGGATACTATCGGTTTGACCATCTGCCTCAAGGGGTTTACCAGGTACGTTTTACGCTTCCGCCTGATCGGCAGGAGATGGAATATCTCTTTACGACCAAAGGTGCCGCCAAAGATACAGAGCAGTTTCTCAGTTATCCTGCGGATGTAGGGGTGGTTCAGGGGAGTCGCGTCGAGCGCAATGCTGCGATCCGGTGTTCGTGCTCTCAAGTCGAGAGCGATTTGGTAGACAGCATGGGTCTGCTGGCGCGATATGTGTCGGTGTGGTTGACGCTGCTTGTCGGAGGATGGATGGCGCGTCGTCAGCGGCTGGCTGCTGCATAGAGCGGCACAGGCCGCATGATCAACGGCGCTTTTTTGCGTCGTTGCGTCGGTGGGAGCGGTTGCGATCGTTGCGTGTGTTTCGGCGGCGGTTGCGTCCACCGTGCCCGTGACGCTTGGATCGGTTTGTATCGTGACCGTGGTGTTTGGATCGTTCGATCAGCTTCTGGATCTCTGCGGCATTGAGTCCGATCTGTTCCCGTCCGTTTATCTGAGTCTTTTTCAGTACATGACTGGCCAGCAGTTGAGCGATGGCGACGATATCCAGATCGTGCTGGAGGGTGCGCACCAGATCGATCCCCTCGTCGGTGATGGGGGTCTGGGCGATCTGCGCCAGCAGCGCGTTGTCTCTGGAAGCCTGCAGTTCCCGTCGGGTTGGGATGGTCTGGGAGGCGAGGGTCGCGCCGACGTCCTTTTCGATGCGTTGAATGGTGCGCAATTCGCCGGGGGTGACCAGCGTGATGGCTTCGCCGCTTTTGCCGCCGCGCCCTGTGCGTCCGATGCGGTGAACATAGCTCTCCGAATCGAAAGGAATATGATAGTTAAACACATGCGTCACATCGGCCACATCCAGACCGCGCGCTGCCACATCGGTCGCGACGAAGATATCGACGTTGCCCTGTTTGAAAGCCCGGATGGTTACTTCGCGCTGTTTTTGCTCCATATCGCCATGGAGGGCTCCGACGGCAAACCCCTGAGAGGTCAGATGCGCCGCCAGACGGTCCACCTCTTTTTTCATGCGACAAAAGACGATGCATTTGTCGGGGTTTTTGTAGTCGATCAGGCGCACCAGCGCATCGTCCCGTTCGTGCTCCTTGACAACATAGTAGAGCTGGTTAATATCGGAGTTGGTCGATTCGCTTCGGGTGATGGAGACGGTGCGGGGTTCGTGGAGGATCGTCTCGGCCAGTCGCCGGATCGCCGGAGGCATCGTCGCCGAAAACATCAACGTTTGGCGTGTGCGCGGCAGGAAGGTAAAGATCCGCTTGATCTCGTCCAGAAAACCCATATCGAGCATCTCATCGGCCTCGTCAAGGACGACAAAGCGGGGCGAGAGGGAGATCTTGTTGCCTTTGAGCAGATCGAGCAGGCGGCCCGGTGTGGCGACGACGACCGATGCGTGTGTGATCCGCTCGATCTGTTTGCCGTAGGGTGTGCCACCATAGACGGTCGCGGTGCGCAGGTGACGCTCTTTGCCAAAGCGGTAGAGTTCATCGCTGACCTGCATCGCCAGTTCGCGCGTGGGGACGATCACCAGCGCCTCAACACCGTTGTCCGGTTCGATGCGGCTGAGGATCGGCAATCCAAACGCAGCGGTCTTGCCCGTACCCGTCTGTGCCTGGGCGATGATATCGTCTCCGTCGAGAATCAGCGGAATGGCTGCCTGCTGAACGGGGCTGGGTTCACGAAAGCCGGCGGCATCGACGGCACGAAGAATATCGGGGTGAAGATCAAAATCCTGAAAGGTCATGTAAATACTTTGTAGAGAAATACGATTTGGCAGATAGTGAAAGGGTCAATCGATCGTTATCGCAGAAATCGGAGCGATTATAGCATATCTGCAATCGGATGAGCTGAATCGTGCCGGCGCACCATCAAAAATCGTACGTGATACCAGCACTGAAGATGTTGGAGCGTGTTTTTTGCTTGCCACGATCCCAGGCAAAGTTTTGATAGTCGACGAACAACCCCCAGCCGGTTTCGGCGTCGCCCTGCTCATGCGGGAGTGCATTGAAGTCGTACTCAAATCCCGCGCCGAAGCTGAAGCCGTTGACATCGTATGAAAAGGATTTGCAGAGGGTTTCGATGTAGGTGTGTCCGTAACCAGCCAGTCCATAAACATTGATGGCGTTGGTGATGTGGTATTGCGGTTTGAGGTAGAGTCCGTAGTGGGTGGTCTCGGCAAACAGCTTGCTGATGCGCGAGTGCAGCACACGCGCCTCGACGCCAAAATAGGGATTGAAATCATACCCCACACGGAGAATCCCGCCAAAGTTGGTGCTGTCATACATGCGTCGCTGATCCTTGGCGCAGGGGCAGTTGAGACTGGTCATGGACCACACAGCGCCGATCCCGATATAAAAAGGCAGATCGACCGGAGCGATGGGGGTGCGGGCCGGTTCGACGTTTTTGCCACCCCAGGTCGCACCTGTAATGGCGATCCAGATCGCTGCGACAGTTATCATACGGTTTTGATACAACTTCTTCATCGGCACCCCTTTTTTGTCGATCGAATTTTGAGCTATTATAGCGAAATAATACTTATAAATATAAATTTCAGCCCCAAACCCCGAGGAGAGTACATCACCGCCGTCGGTCTGTCCGTCGTCAGCTTCCGGCCTCTCCTCCTATCGAGAGATAGAGGCCGGCGAGGATCAAGGTGCCGGCGATGAGGAGTGTGGGGGTGAGCTGCTCGCCAAGGACCATTACGCCGGTCAGGGCGGTCAGGAGGGGTACGAGGTATATGTAGTGACTCGCGGCGATCGATCCGATCCGTTCGATTCCCTGCTGATAGAGCCAAAAGGCAAGCCCGGATGAGAAGAGCCCCAGATAGAGGAGGTTGCCCCATACGATCGGTTCTTTGAGCGGTTGCAGATGCAGCGTTTCGTTTCCGATCCAGCACCACAGCCCCATCAGCACCAGCCCGTAAAAGAAGCTTTTGCGCGCGACGACAATCGAGTGACAGGCGGAGGGGACGCGCTTGAGCAGGGTCGAGTAGAGTGCGAATGTCAGTGCGCCCAGCAGCGCCAGCACGTCTCCGCGAAACCGCAGATGAAACGCACGCTCCTCGAACAGGATCATCCCCATGCCTGCTGCCGCCAGCGCAAACCCCACCAGCAGCGTACGACGCATACGCTCGCCGGGAACGAGGCGATGTGAGAGCAGGGCGGTCAGGAGTGGAATGGCACCCATAAAGAGCCCGACATTGGCGGCCTGGGTGTATTTGAGTGCATAGTTTTCAAACAGAAAATAGACGAAAATCCCCAGCGCTCCGAGCAGAAAGAAGAGCCCCTCGTTTCGCAACGACGTCGGCAGCTGCCATTGCGGATAGATCATCAGCAAGACCCCATACGCCAGTACAAAACGGTACAGCATGATCTCGATGGGAGTGAGGAAATCGAGGAGGACTTTGTTGCCGACAAATGCGGTGCTCCAGATGGCTACAGTGACAAAAGCATAGAGATGCCCTGTCGCCTGCGCCCGCTCCATCGACTCAGCCGCCGAGGTACTTTTTGCGTACGTCGTCGTTGCCCAGCAGCTCTTTTCCGGGGCCTTCGAGATGGATGGAGCCGTTTTCGAGCACGTATCCATAGTCGGCGATGCTCAGGGCAGCAAATGCGTTTTGTTCGACGAGCAGGATGGTGATTCCCTGCTCCTCTTTCAAGGCAGTGATGACCCGAAACAGTTCGCCGACAATTTTGGGCGCCAGACCAAGGCTCGGTTCGTCGAGCATCAGCAGACGCGGCTGGCTCATCAGAGCACGGGCGATGGCCAGCATCTGCTGTTCGCCCCCGCTGAGGGTGCCTGCGAGCTGTTTGCGGCGGCCATCGAGCCGGGGAAAGAGCCGATACATCTCTTCGCGCAACGTTTCGTATGCTTCGTTGTTGTTGAACGCACCCATGCGCAGATTTTCGTCCACGGTGAGATTGACAAAGACATGGCGTCCTTCGGGAACCAGCGCGATGCCTTGTTGGATGATGGCGTGGGTTTTGGTGCGGGAGATGTCGGTCGATTCGAGGAGAACGCGTCCCTTTTTGCGTACGCTGCCGACGATCGCATTGAGCGTCGAGGTTTTGCCTGCACCATTGGCACCGATAAGGGTCACGATTTGACCCGAAGCAACTTCCATATTGATGCCGCGTACTGCAGCGATGACGCCGTAGTAAACTTCGAGGTTTTGGATATTAAGCATGTTGGAAATCCCCCAGATAGGCGGTGATCACTTTTTCGTCAACGATCGCATCGGCGGGCGGGCCGACGAAGATGTTTTCGCCGTAGTCGAGCACGGTGACCACTTCGCACATGGTGTTGACAAATTTCATGTCGTGTTCGATCAGCAGGATCGTCAGGTCAAAATCGCGCTTGATTTTGTGAACGATCGCACTCAAATCCTCGGTTTCACTTGGGTTCATGCCCGCCGCCGGTTCGTCCAGCAGCAGCAGTTTGGGGCCCGTTGCCAGAGCGCGGGCAATCTCGACTTTGCGTTGATTGCCGTAGCTCAGTGCGGTCGCGTCGTTTTGAGCCAGATCGGCGATACCAAACTCCGCGAGCAGATCCATCGCCTGGGTGCGAATCTTCTTTTCGTAGCTCCAGTAGCGCGGCAGGCGCAGGATCGCTTCGAGATAGGTGTAGTGCATGCGGTTGTGGTAGCCGATCAGGACATTTTCCAGCACCGACATGCTTTTGAAGAGTCGGATATTTTGAAACGTCCGGGCGATCCCCAGATCGACCACTTTGTTGGGCTTGGTGCCGGTGATGTCGTTGCCGTCGAAGAGGATCTGGCCTTCGGTGGGAATGTAGTTGCCGGTGATGTTGTTGAAGATGGTCGTCTTGCCTGCGCCATTGGGGCCGATGAGTCCGTAGATCTGCCCCCGGTGCACCTCGAATGAGAGGCGGTCGATCGCGGTTACGCCCCCAAAACGCATCGTCACATCGCGAATCTCCAGGATAGGTGTGCTCATGCCTGACCTCCTTTGGAGCGATTGTTTAGACGTTTGCGGACCGCTTCATCGATCTCCTTGTCACCAAAGAGTCCGGTGCGAGCAAACAGCATCACGATCACAAGCAGCACGCTGAAGATCACCATGCGCATCCCTGGATGGGCATCCATGTGCATCCCAAACAGATCCATCTCCTCATCCAGAAAGCGGAGCTTTTCGAGCAGATACATCAGGCCGACGGTGGCCAGCAGGCTGCCGCTCATGCTTCCCAGGCCCCCGATGACGACAAAGATCAGCAGTTGAAACGTCAACAAAAACGAAAATTGATCGGGTGCGATCGTGGTCAAAAACGACGCAAGCAACGCCCCGCCAACCCCCTCAAAAAAGGCGCTGGTGACGAACGCGGTGGTCTTGATCGCAAAGGTGTTGATCCCCATCGCGATCGCGGCGTCTTCGTCGTCTCGGATCGCTTTCATCGCTCGTCCGTAGCGCGATGCGATGATGTGGAGCATCACGACAAATGTCGCGATGGTGATCCCGCCGATCCAGAGCCAGATGTGGGCGTCGTCTTTGGGGATGTCGTTGAGCCCCATGGCCCCATTGGTGTAGGCGGGCTGGTTCTGCGCAAAGATACGGATGATAAACCCAAACCCCAATGTCACAATCGCCAGATAGTCACCCCGCACCCGAAACACCGGAAACGACAACATCAATCCGACCAGCGCCGCAGCCACGCCGCCGGCGATCAGCGCCATCGGAAAACTTCCATGCATGCTCAAGATCACCGGCGCCGGATCGACCAGCGCAAACATATCGATCTTGGTCTCGGTGGGGATCGTCATCAGGGCGCCCATGTAGGCACCGATCGCGACGAAGCCATTGGGCTCGAGCGAAAACTGTCCGGTGACGCCGTTGATGAGGTTGTAGCTCAGCGCCAGGATCGCAAAGATCCCGATCTGCTCCAGCAATCCGAGGTCGTAGCTGTCGAGGTGGCCGTTGGTCCAGTAGATCAGATAGACGGCCAACGCCAGCATCAGGAGATAGAAAAGATTTTTTTGCATGGCAGGCTCCTTTTAAAAACGGCTTCGATCAAGATCTTCGCCCATGATGCCCGTGGGACGAAACAGCAACACCAGGATCAGGAAAAAGAAAGCAAACGCATCCTTATAACCTCCCAGCTCAGGAAAGAGTGCTACCACCAGTATCTCCGTAAAACCGAGGATAAAGCCCCCCAGCACCGCGCCGGTAACGCTGCCGATGCCCCCCAGCACCGCTGCGGCAAAGGCCTTGAGTCCGACGATGATCCCCATCAGCGGATCGATCGAGGGGTAGCTGATCGCGTAAAAGATCCCGCCCACTGCTGCCAGGGCCGATCCGAGAGCAAAGACCAGCGAGATGATTCCGTCGGCGTTGATGCCCATCAATTTGACCGTAGGGATATCAAACGCCAGCGCGCGGATCGCCATGCCATATTTGGTCCGATAGAGGATCCACAAGACCCCCGCAAGGATCAGGAGGGTGATGAGCGGGATAATGATCGCCGTCGTGGGGAGATAGATCGACCCCAGATGGAGGATTTTTGTCAGCGATTCGGGCGCTTTAAATGCGCGCGGCACACCCCCAAAGAGTACATTGAAAAGGTTTTCGAGGAAAAAGCTAATACCGATCGCAGTAATCAGCAGAGAGATTTTGGGCGCGTCGCGCAACGGTTTGTAGGCGACTTTGTCGGTCAGGACACCTACTGCCACCGCACCGGCGATGCCCACCGCGACCGCGGGGACAAATCCCAGCCCGGCGGCGTGGGCAAGATAGACGAGAAACGCGCCCACCATCATGATGTCGCCATGGGCGAAGTTGATCAACCGCAGCACGCCGTACACCATCGTGTACCCGATCGCGATCAAGGCATACATGCTTCCCAGGCTAAAGCCGTTGATCATCTGCTGCAAAAAGGTCGTTATATCCATGGAATTACCTTTGGGATGATGTCGGGTAATTATAGCCGCTCAATGGTTAGAGTCGGGCCATGTTGCCATGCAATGGGTCTTTGTCGTTTATCTGCTCAAAATTTTTAATCAAACAGACTGCCCTTAAAATGGCTGATTTTCAACGATATTATCTTTGCAATGCACTGGATCTGCGGCAAATTTGACAAAAAGTTGACTTTGAGTTTATATAATACTCAGTAAAGTTGCTTTTTAAAAGTCAATCTAAATATAGCATTATCGGGCCAAACCTGTCGCGAGGCAGGGACGGAAAGCCACGGGTCTCCTCGCCGGAGACAGCCGGGTTGCATGTTGTTTCGATGCGTTGGATCGGCTCGATGAGACTGTTGATTGTCCTCCATACTCCCACACCAGAGCTCCAACCCATCGACCATGCTTTGCCCAGACCAAAGGAGTTGAAAAGATGAAAGCCTTGATTGTCCACTGGTTGGTTGTAATCGGTTTACTGTTCGCTGTGCCGACGACGGTGATGGCGGCGGATTTGGATGGTGACGGGATCGTCGATTCGGTCGATCTGGACGACGATAACGACGGTATCCCGGATACAGACGAATATGGAAATTGTACTACGGGTGTAAAAAAATTAATGTTTTACGAAGACTTTGGAACAGGCTCGGAAACAGACCTTCAGCCTCCGGCAAC
>CAZWMZ010000242.1:0-8150 GCA_964634965.1 uncultured Nitratifractor sp.
GGGTACTGATCTGGGGCACGGTTGCTACAAAATACGCTTGGCAAATTCATCGATTCCGACTGGCAAAAAGGGAGGATTCAGAGCTATCACGTATTATGTGGATACCGAAGATGTAATCCGTTTGCTTTTTATCTATTCCAAGCGTGATCAGGAAAACATCAGCGACAAGCAGTTGCAAGAGATAATCGAGAGAAACCTCTCCGACAAAAACACAGGAGCCCAATCATGACCCAAAATACCCACGTATCCATCGACCCGACACTGGTCGGCACAGTGACCAAGATCGAGCCCAATTTTGCCGAGGTGCTTTTGCATACGACGCAGCGCATGGCGGCGGATGCACAGGGGTTAGTGCACGGCGGATTTGTGTTTGGGGCGGCTGATTATGCGGCGATGTGCGCAGTGAACGATCCGTATGTGGTGCTTGGGGCTTCGAATGTGCGGTTTGTCGCGCCGGTGCGGGCAGGGGATGCGGTGGTGTGCCGTGCTCGCGTGACGCAAACCAAAGGGAAGAAGCAGATCGTTTCGGTCGAAGCTTACGTTGCGGAAAAGAGAGTACTCGAAGGGGTGTTTACGACGTTTGTGCTCGATGAGCATGTGTTGGAACAGTGAAGGCAGCTCAACCTGAGAATGTGCGTCTGAAGCGGTGTGCAGAAGGCAAGCTTAACGATCGTCACGTCGCCACCGCGCCGGATCGAGAAAAGTATCGTCATCAATGTGCTTGAAGGCGGCTTTGATGTGCTGAAAGATTGTTTCGTCGTCTGCCTCGAGCGCGGCAAGCCACGCTTTGATTCGAGCACGGGCATGGGGACGCTTGATGCGTGTGCGCATAGCGGGGCACGCTTCGTCTCCCAGGGTGGTAAAGCCGTTTGTTTCGGCCAGAGCGCGCAGTTGACTCTCACGTACCTCGATCAGCGGCCGGATCACATGAATGCCTCGATCGGCTTTGTAGATCGGTGCCATGGAGCGCAGCGCGCCATTGTAAAACATGTTCATAAAAAAACTCTCCACCGCATCGTCCAGATGATGACCCAGGGCGAGCTTGTTGAAGCCGTGCGTAATGGCGTAGGTGTAGAGCGCACCGCGCCGCATGCGCGAGAAGTAGCTGCAAGATGAGCTGTTTTCGCGTATCGTCTCTTGCGACAGGGCATAGATGTTGGTCCGGTAGATCGTGTGTGGTATCCCATATGCGTCGCAATGGGCTTTGATTTCGGTGTAGTCCTCATCGGGCATACCGTAGTGCACCGTGCATGCTTCAAATGTAAAATGGAACGGTGCATGCTGTTGCATGTTTGCGATCAGGTGTACCAGTGCCAGCGAATCTTTTCCGCCGCTGAGACCTGCCAGGACGCGATCCCCTTCGCCAATGAGGCCGAAACGACCGTTGGTGCGTCCGAATGTGCGCAACAGTTTTTTGGAGATTTTGGCACGCTTGATGGGAGGCACATGGGATCCTTTAGCGGTACGCACAGCTCATTTGAGAGGAGTGATTATGCTGCTCTCCGAGTGCATTGTGTTGTCTGTTTGGCGTTTGGTTTTATCGGTTGTGCATCTTCTGCACCATTGCCAGTACAAAATCAGCACTGATACGCGCAGAGCTTTTCAAGAACGTATCAAAATCAAATCCGGCATCCATGTCGGCGCTGTCGCTGATGGAGCGCAAGACAAAAAAAGGCACCTCAAGCGCATGGCAAACCACGGCAACTGCCGCACCTTCCATCTCCAGCGCATCGGCTTTGAATGTATCTCGAATCCATGCTTTTCGTTCGGGATCAGCAATAAACTGATCGCCCGTGGCAATGATCCCCTTTTGAAGTTTCAAGCCTTTGTTGTAGGCGACCTTGTCGGCAATCGCCCGCAGATCCGGATCGGTCCAGATGCACACAGCCCCTTCGGGTACATATCCATAAGGATGCCCGAAAGCCGTGATATCGAGATCGTGTTGACACAGCCCTTCGGCGACAATCAGATCGCCGATCTGCAACGCATCGTTGATTGCCCCTGCTACACCGGTAAAGAGGAGGCGATCGCACTCAAATCGTTCGATCAGCGTCGCTGCGGTCAAGGCAGCAAAGACTTTGCCGATGCGCGAATAGGCCACGGCAACCTCCTGGTCCCGATAGGTGCCCAGGTAAAAGGTGTTGTCAGCATAAGCGACCTCCTGGACGTTGTCCAGATTCACCACCAGCGGTTCGATCTCTTCGGGCATGGCGCCCATGATGGCGATGCGTCCCATCAGGCCAGCGCTTCGATCGCCTCGATAGCGGCCTCCAGTGAAGCCATATCGGAGACAGTGTAGTGGGGTTTGGAGGTGGCCTTGCGATTGAGTCCTTTCAGGACCGCACCGTGGCCAAATTCGACGTAACAATCAACCGAGTCATCGTGTGCAGCAATCGACTGTTTGTATCGAACAGGCTGAACCAGCTGTTGTGGCAGGAGTTCGAGTGCTTCGTCGCGGGTCGCGTATGGTTGCGCCGTGACGTTGGAGATAACCGGAGCAAGAAAGGGATCCCGGATCGTCTCCTGCAGGCGAGCTGCGAACGGCTCGACGGCACTTTCAAGCAACGGACAATGGCTGGCAACCGACATATTGAGCAGCATGGCCCGTTTGGCTTTGGCCTCTTTGAGGATCGGAACCAGTGCCTCGAGATCGCTTCGGATGCCGGCGATGACAATCTGTCCTTCGGCGTTGTAATTGACCGGCCACACACGGGCTCCGCCTTCTCGTTGCCTGGAGCAGATCGATTCAACCGTCGCGTCGTCCAGGCCCAGGCTCACCAGCATACCGACCGGCTCCGTAGCGCACGCCTGGCGCATCAACTGTCCACGCAGATGAACCAGAGCGACTCCTTCGACTGGATCGATCGCGCCGACCGAAACCAGTGCGGAAAACTCCCCAAGCGAATGGCCCAGGGCCCACGTGGGTTTGAGCGCCATGGCATCATCGAAAAGTCGATGCGCCATTGCGCTGACGAGGAGAATAGCTGGCTGGGTGTATTCGGTCTGGTCGAGACGATCGTTTTCACTGAAGAGAAGCGATGCAAAATCGATCTTTGTCTCTTCCGATGCTGCTTCGAGCAGCGAACGTGCTCGCTCGGAATGCTCGAAGAAATCTTTGCCCATTCCCACGGCCTGCGATCCCTGGCCGGGAAACAAAAATGCCACATTGACCGACATGATGTATCCTTGAGATTATGATGAGCGTATTTTAACAAAAAACGGTATTGGGTGTGATGAAAACCCAAATCTCGAAATAGAAATGTGCGACTCACATGTGACATAAAGCCCTTGAATATTAAGTAAGGCGCAGATGCGAAGAGTTCTGTTTCGAGATTTGGGAAAAAGCAGAAGCCACCCCAGCCGACACACGCATGGAATCATCTATGGGTGCCGAAGGAGGGGAGGTTGGAAGGTTATTTCAGAGCGCCGTGACCGTTTGGTGTTGTCGGCAGGCGCTTAAGACGTTTCAGGCGTGCTGACGGCGACTGACCAGCATCATGCCCGCGGTCAGTGTCAAAAGCATCATGATCAGCAGACCTCGGGTGCTGAGTGCATCGATGGCATCCCCTTGAATGTCGCTGCAGGGGCAGTGTACGGCAGCATCCAGTGTCAGGTCTTCGACCCGCTGGTCGGGTCCGACTACGACGGTTTCGGTCAGGCCGCTCTCCGGATCGGCGTCGTTGATATTGCGGTCATTATCATCATTGCTTTCGCGTTGCGTAAAAGTATAGTCCAGACCGGCAAGATTTTCGGGAATGGTGAAATGAACCTTGTATTCACCGGCCGGAACGTAGAAGTCGTAGCGTCCGTTGTCGTCGGTATATGTATCAGCCTGGAACTCAGTAGGCCTGGTGGTCAGCGTCGTAAAGGTGTCGTCTGTCCAGTAGAGCCGTTCGCCTTTGCTGTTGAGCAATTCGACGTGTGCATTGGGCACAGGGGTTTCGATCCCCATTTGGTACTCTTTGTCCAGAGCGCCGCCGTTGCTTCCATCGATCCAGAAGTGAGTACCGATGTGGTAAAACTCAGGCGCAGTGGTAGTCGTTTGCGGCTTGGAAGGTACCTTGACCGGAGGTTTCGGCTTGGGCGCTGTCTGAACCGGTTGAGGCGCGGGCGTCGGCTTGACCTGCTGAGGTTTTGCAGGTTGCGGCTTGGGCGCCGGCTTGACCGGTTGTGGCTTGGGCGTCGGCTTGGCAGGTTGTGGCTTGGGTGCTGGCATGGTTGGTTGCGTTTTGACTGGCTGAGGCTTAGGTGTCTTTACCGGCTTCGGCTTCGGCTTCAAACCAAAATCCAATGTCATGTTGCCATTGGCATCGGCCGTATCATCCTGGTTGTCTCCATTGCTTCCAAGAGCACTTGTCTCGTCGCTTCCGACCGGTTCGTTGCCAGGGGTCAGTGTAATGGGAGCGGACAAGAGAGCCGTTGTGACGTTGCCGCTGGCGATGTTGGAATCGTTGGCCGTATCGTTGTCAGCGTCGCTTGCTTGTACCGAGAAGTTGACTGCATAGTTTGTCAGTTTTGTGCTGCCTGACTCAATTTTGACGGTGTAGGTACCGGGTTTGAGGTGCTCGAACAGATAGTGCCCGCCATCGTGAGTCAACATCGATACCGTACCGTCAAATGCTTGAGCATTACCATCAAGCAGAGTCACCTTGAGGCCATCAATGCTTTTTTCGCCTTTGTCCTGGATGCCATTATCGTTGGCATCAAACCAGACAACCGAACCGAGGCTCATCATCGGAACAAATCCAAAATCAAAGCTATGGTTGTTGGCACCTGCATAAGGAAGATCGCCTTGTTCCACGTCGGCATACATGATGCTTCCTTTGACGATGCCATCGCTATCGATCTGATCGTCTCCACCTGCATCAGCCTGTGTGGGCAGGTAGTCGTTGAGGGCTTTCTGGTGTTTGCCGCCGGCGATGTCGGGGATCACCACACGGTAGCCCGTGTTGGGCTGCAGTGCCGTAAGATTGTATCGGAAACTTTGCGTACTTTTACCGGTGGCATTGGAGAAGATATACTCCCCGTTCTTGTCCGTTTGGGCGGTCGCTATTTTCTGGCCATTCTCATCGAAGAGTTGAACGGTTACACCGGCGATACCGGACTCCTCGGGATCCTGGATGCCGTTGCCGTTGGTGTCGAGCCAGACGCGGTTGCCGATCTCGATGGGAGCCGGATCGGTGAGCAGTTCGACATCGCCCATGCCTCCACCCTTGCCGTAGTGTATTCGTGTATTGGCAATATCTCTATGTTTATCATCGATGTTTGAATAGGCCACAACGCTTTTGATTGTCTTTCCGTTGCTTTTGCTGAACCACCGGAGTCCACCCTGTCTCCAGTCAGCAGGATCCATGATGGTTGTGACGACGCTGTCGCTGCCCGGCAAAAGGGCCAGTCCTCCCAGTGCAGTCTCCTTGTGTGTACTGCCTTTGTTGTCGCCTGTAAAATACTCTCCGCCGGTTTTGTTGATGACCACATCGGTGTATTTTTGTTTTTGGGCATCGTAAGGAGCAAACAGGATATCGCCTCCCGATTTGCTCAGGTAGAACGTGTTGTTGTCGTTGGGGTCGATGCCGTAATTGTAGGTACCGTACTGAAAGGTAGAGCGGTCGGTAAAACCTAAGATCATGTTGTCGTGCTCATCAAACTCTATGTCTGAGAGGATCGGCTCTGGATGCACCACTACGTTCATGAGGATGCCGTTTTCTTTATACGTTTTGCATTTTTGGATATTGAACTGATCGCTCCAGGCATACCACCCTGTATTGTTTGCGCAGCTACCATCGTCAGCATACTGTTTGTTGTAATCCAGATCAAATGACAGCACTTCGTCTACGGTGTGCTTCTGTGTGTCTATCTTGAAGACGTGAGCACTCAGATCTTTGGCATTGCCGGAGAGGCTGGCATCACAGACGCCACCGGCATAGAGAGCGCCGTGATGATAGGTCAGCGCATAGGGATGAAATGTGCCCGTGCTGGCATCGCACACTTGCGGAAACGCATACGTACGCATTACCTGCTTTTGCGCAATGTCAATCTGGACGATCTTGCGGGTATGGAGATTGGTGGCAAAGAGATATTTGCCATCGAGTGAAACATCGATATCACCCAGACCCACTCGGCCAATCTTTGCGAACGCATCGGGATCGTGTGAGGGGTCGGTAGCTTTGCCCAGATCCCGATTGTTGATCGTGCCGACGTTGGTAAGTGTCATGAAAACGCCTGGGTCGGCTTTGCTGTTGAGATCGTAGGAAAAGATGGTTCCAAGGTCTGCCTTGAGACCAGCATGGCGGCGCAACGATGCTGCAATATAGAGGGTAGATTGTGCGCGATTATATGCCAGGCCCCAGACCGAACCAAGCTTGCTGGAGTAAACCGAATTGTCGGTCCATTTATTTGTTGTGCTGTAAGGTATCGAGGCAAGCGTTTCGGTACGCGGCAGGTTGGCATTGCCCGGATCATTGGGGTCACCACTGGTGTAGATGGTAGTCATGAGTTTGGGGTGGGCCGAGCTGACGTAGTCGCTGGGATCGTGCAGGGCGAGATCAACGTCTTGTGCATTGGCACTGACAAACCGCACGGCACCGTTTTGTGAAGCAGATACGGGAGATTCGTTCAGGTATGATGGATACTGAAAAGTAACCCTGACGGTTCCTCGGAGGCCTTTTAATGTATAGTGTCCTTTTGCGTCGGTGCGAACCGTGACGGTTGAGCCCGCTTTGTCCACTCCGGTGACAGAGATACCATACAATCCTGGCTCGTTGCTCTCCTGTTGTCCATAGGTACTGAGCGACACTGAGCCGTTTTGTTGCAAATGGACCGGGAGATCCTGATAAACTGTTCCAGTGATGTCAGCACTCAGGCCGCTCATCACACCTGTTACCGCAAAGACAAAGAACCCAATGCTTTTCGCATGTTTACATTGTGTTGTCATAGTGAAATAACCTTTGTAAGATTGCGCAACCCGACTATCTCTCACCTGTACATCAGGAGAAAGACTCGTGGCTTTCCGTCCCGGCCTTGCAACCGGTTTGGCAAAAAATCTAAGTTTATTTCGGTCCGACCCACTCGGCCGACACCGAAAATACGCAAACTACAAAACAAATACGGGGGGATTATACCATAATCAACTTAGGACAAAATAAATCGGAAAAATTAATCCTTTTTTTCAGCAAGCACACGCCGCGCCATGTTCATGCCCGCCGCCCACTTCGCCGGTCGCAATTTCATCCGGAGTGGCAGGTCGGTCGGTGGTAACGATCACATCAAAGACCAGATCTTTTCCTGCCATGGGGTGGTTGAAATCGATTGTCACATCGGTGTCGGTAAACTGCTTGACCACCACCTGGGTCGTATGACCGTGCTCATCCTGACCGTAGAGCATCATGCCCGGCTCCAGATCGATCCCTTCGAACTGTTCCCGTGGCAGGATCTGGATCGCTTCAGGGTTGTAATCACCGTATGCTTCGGCAGCCGGGACGTCAATCTGTTTGCGCTCCCCTTCGTGCATGCCGATCAAGCCTTTTTCCAGACCTGGAATGATCATGCCTGACCCCATCACAAACTCGAGCGGCGCATCGGCGGTGTTGGCGTCAATGATCTCTGTTTGACCCTTTTCGCGCAATTCGTATTTGATACCGGTGACCCAGTTGGTCGCTTCTATTGCCATGTGTAAACTCCTTGTTGAATACCCTTGAAATCAGATGATGCTTACCTCATCAAATGCGCTTGCTAGTGCCGTGTGCGACTCCGGTCAAAATCCGATGCACAGGTGCATGCGGCCCGGGCAAGCCATCCCGATGTCCGCAGGGCGGCAAGCCCGTTGGTGTAAGCATGAGCTCTTTTTCGAGGTGTGTTATGAATATGGATGCGGGGTATTGTAGCCACACAAGCTTCAAGGGCGCTGATGCGTCTGCTTTGCGTCATTTTTTTGCAACATCGTCCAGATAGGTAAAGGCTCCATCACGCGGCAGCTCAGCATCCAGATCGACCTGCGTGCCGTCAAACCCCAGCTCCTTGAGGCGTTCGAGTACGGGTGGGTGCGTATGGTAGAAGAAGATCACCAGCGGGTGCGATTTGGGGAAGGCTTTGTTCTCGTTGATGAGCTTGAGCAGGGCGGAGACGAGGTGGTTTTGGCCGCCGACCTGGGC